>JAYVTN010000425.1:0-5461 GCA_043788785.1 Spartobacteria bacterium
GTATCTCTGGCGGAAAGCCTTCAGGGAAGGCGGCAGCTCGTGCAGCCCAATACTGTAGATGGAGGCAATCCGCATCTCTCCGGCCACTACGTTGCGCAACTCATGCAAGCGGTCCCCGAGATTGTTGTAGACCTCGAGGATCTCACGGCTGGCTCCCAGAAAGGCCGTGCCTTCGGCCGTCAACGAGAAGTTCCGGCGGCCACGCTCGACCAGCCGCACCTGGAAGCGGTTCTCCAAAGCCCGGATCTGTTGGGAGACGGCGCTCTGGGTCACGGCGTTCATGGCCGCAGCCTTGGAAAAGCTTCCCGTTTCGGCTAAATCACAGAACACTTTGAACGTTTCGATATACATTTCGGAGGCTTCTGATGATAAGAAGGCCTAATCTGATGTGTCAAATAACCATTCCATCTAATGAGTCTTTTCGCCGACCGCCTTGCCTCCATTCATAGCGCCATTTCCGCCGCGGTGGCCCACACGGGATCGAGCCCGCAAGCGGTCGAATTGGTAGCCGTTTCCAAAACCCATGCGCCTGAGGCGATCTTGGAAGCTTTGGATGCGGGACAAACCCTTTTTGGTGAAAGCCGGATCCAAGAGGCCCGAGCCAAGATCCCGATCCTCCCTTCCCGGGCGCGATGGCATTTCATTGGGCACTTGCAGAAAAACAAGATCCGCCACGCCTTGGCGCTGGGCTTCGAGCTCTTCCACGGGATCGATTCCCTGGAGTTGGCCACGGAGATGAACCGGATTGCGGACGAAGCCGGGCTGCATCCCCGGGTACTGCTGGAGGTCAACGTCGCAGGGGAATCCTCCAAATTCGGTTTCAACCCCAAACGGCTCCTGGAACAAGTCGAAGCGTTGCTGGAGTTGAACCGGGTTGAGATCCAGGGATTGATGACCATCGCCCCGGTGGCGGTTGATCCGGAGCATTCCCGGCCCTATTTTGCCGCCCTGCGCGGGTTGCGCGACCAACTCCAAAGCGAATTCCGTCTCCCGCTACCGACCCTTTCCATGGGAATGAGTGCCGATTTCAGCGTCGCCATCCAGGAAGGCGCCACGTTGGTGCGGGTCGGCAGCGCACTTTTTGGTGATCGCAGCGGCAAGGGCTGGCGTCCGGAGGCAGAGTCGGCCACATTCGAGTGAAATGGCAACCGGCCTGCATCCAACCCTCGTTCAGCATGTAGGCGATGAGCTCGCTATCGTGTGGAGTGATGGCGGGGAATCCTTCCTCAACCTAGAGCGGTTACGGCGGGCGTGTCCCTGTGCGGGGTGTGGGGGTGAACCCGACATCTTGGGCAATATCGATCGTCCGCAGCTCACCTACACGCCTTCAAGTTTCGTGTTGCGCAGCTTCCAGCAAATCGGTGGGTATGCCCTGCAACCCAGTTGGGCCGATGGCCATAGCACCGGGATCTACTCCTATCCCTTCCTCCAGCGCTTGGCTGGCCAAGCATGAGAAGCCACAGCAAGAGGGCGCTCGTGATCCTGGCCCTCGCGGTCTGCGTGTTTGGGACCTGGTTGAATGGCTCCCTCCAGCCCCGGGCTTTGGCTCGACCCACTGAAATCTATAATGTGGTCTGCAACCAGATCCACGCCTTGCGCCGAGCCGATTACCCCAGCGCGTATCGACAGGTTTCGGCCACGTTCCAGGACCGTTTCAGCCCGGAAGCCTTCCCAGACCTGTTGCGAACCGAATACCCAGAGGTTCTACGCGCGGACCGGGTCGAATTCGGGGCGGTGCAATCCAACTCCCACCGTGCGCTCGTCCAAGTTTATTTCATCTTTCCGGAAGGCCATGTCGTTCCCTGTACCTACAGTCTAGTCAACGAGGATTCGGCTTGGAAAATCGATGGAACCCGCATCGACAGGCGCGCGAAAACCCAGCAGCGCTTGGGCGGAGTGCGGCTTTGAGGAGACTGTGGCTCGGGCTTGGAAGCCCACCCCACAACCCTGCCACATAGTCGGCCCTCAATCCCCTTTGAATCCCGAGGGCTTGCGTCTACTATACCCGGCCAATGTCGCGCGATCCGGAACAAAACCAGGTCTTTCATGAAGCCATCGGCCTCGGCCTCCTCGGCATAGGTACGCTGCTGTTTTTGGCTCTGATCTCCTATAGCCCACGGGATGTTCCTACCTGGTTCCCCCTGCACTCCATCTCTTCGCCCAGTGCGCATACGACCAACTATATCGGCCCATTTGGGGCGATTTCGGCGTGCACGGTCTATTCTTTTTTCGGGGCAGCCGGGTACCTGCTCCCGGCTTTGCTCCTAGGGTATGGTGGAGCCAAGCTCCTTTCCCCTGGCATGAGACTGGCCCGGAGGCTGCCTTGGGCGCTGATCTTTGCGCTCTCGGCGGCTTGTCTGGCACATGTCTTGCCATTCCACTTCATTGATGCACGGCGCATGAACCTCCCCAGCGAGGGCGGCTGGATGGGTAAGTGGCTCGGCCAATACATTTTCGAAGCCATGCTGGGGCCCATAGGGGCGATGGTGGTCCTCTTTGTCGTTTATCTCGCAAGTCTCATCCTGCTTACCGGAATCCACCCCATTGAAGTCGTCCGCCATGTGCTTGCGTTCCCTCCCAAGTGCCTTCAAAGGCTCCGGACAGCCCGGGAAGCCCGCCGCGCACGCCTGATTGCGGCCCAGGCCCAGTTCGATTTGGAAGCCAAACAGGCCGCCAAAGAGCGCCGGCTCACCGAGAAACCCGCCAAGCGGCCCGCTCCCCTTCCATACGAGGCCCCGGCTTCCATCCCGGAAGCCGCCGGGGAGGCCTTCAAGCTGACCGCCGAGCCGGAGGAACCCGCCCGACCCGCGCCCAAGATCATCGACGGTACGGCGCCGCCGCCCGCCAAGGATAGACGCGAGAAACCCAAGAAGGAAGACCTGCAGCCGATGGCTTCCCTTTCCTGCGAGAACTACGAGTTGCCCTCCCTGGACCTGCTCGATCCCGTCGATGTCTCCACCCGGCAAGCCGCCGATCCCGACGAACTACTGCGAATCCAGGATACCATCATTGAAACCTTGTCCCAGTTCGGGATCACGGTCTCTCGCGGGGATATCACACGCGGCCCGACCATCACCCGGTACGAGGTTTATCCAGCCAAAGGCGTGCGCGTGGACAAGATCACCAATCTGGAGCGTGATCTGGCTCGGGCCACACGGGCCGAACGCATCAATATCCTGGCTCCCATCCCCGGCAAAGACACGGTGGGCATCGAAATTGCCAACAGCGTCAAGCAGAAGGTCACCTTGAGGGAACTTCTCGAAAGCGACGACTTCGTCCACGCCAAGGCCAAGATCCCCATCGCCTTGGGCAAAGACGTTTACGGCAAGACCGTGATCGCCGACCTGGCCGCCATGCCGCATGGACTGGTGGCCGGAACCACCGGCTCGGGCAAAAGCGTGTGCATCAACGCGATCATCGCGAGCATCCTTTTCCGGTTCAACCCCGAGGACCTGCGCCTGATCATGATCGACCCCAAGGTGGTCGAGATGCAGATGTACAATACCTTGCCGCATTTGGTCGTGCCTGTCGTCACCGACCCCAAGAAGGTGCTCCTGGCCCTGCGTTGGGCTGTCGATGAGATGGAAAAGCGGTATGCGATTTTTGCCAAAACCAACGTGCGCAACATCGCGAGCTTCAACTCCCGACCATTGCCCAAATCCCAGAAGGAGCTCGATGCGGAACGCGATGCGGAACGGGAGGCGGAAATGGGCGTGGCGCCGTTCGATCCGGATCCCGAACCCCAGGCAGGCCCAGGGCCCAGCACTGCTGCAACGCTGCCCCCAGTGGAACTAGAAACGGCGCCTGAACCCGAGGAAATCGACTTCAGCGACGTATCGGACGAGGATCTCTTCAAAGTCTCACGGCCCAAACCACGGATCAGCGTGCCCAGGGATGTCGACGAACTCATCATCCCCGACCGGATGCCGTATATTGTCATCATCGTCGACGAGTTGGCAGATTTGATGCAAACCGCACCGGCCGATGTCGAGAGCGCCATCGCCCGGATTACGCAAAAGGCGCGGGCGGCCGGACTGCACATGATTATCGCCACACAGACCCCGCGGGCCGACGTGATTACCGGTGTGATCAAAGCCAACGTGCCGTGCCGGATTGCATTCCAGGTCAGCTCGCCCCTGGACTCGCGGGTCATCCTCGACGAGAACGGTGCCGACCGGCTTCTGGGGCAAGGCGACATGTTGTACCGGCCTCCCGGCACCTCCCGCCTGGTCCGCGCCCAAGGGGTGTTGGTGACCGACGAGGAAGTCCAACGGGTAGTTCATTTTGCTTCTTCCCAAGGGGAACCCACCTTCGAAAGCTCCATCCACCAGCGGCTCCAATCCGGAGGCGGCGACGAGGACGAGGAGGTCAGTGCCGAAGACGAGGAACTCGTGGAGAAATGCTTGGAAGTCATGCGCCAGGAGAAGAAAGCCTCCACCTCCCTCTTCCAGCGGAGGTTGCGTCTGGGCTACACCCGGGCCGCCCGTATTCTGGACATTCTTGAAACCCGTGGTTATGTGGGCGCAGGCGACGGAGCCAAGCCTCGTGAGATCCTCACCGACTTGGACGCCTGAGAAAGCAAAAGGACAGCTAAGCAAACCTTCTGATCCGATGGTAGGGTCAAGGTAGGTAGCAGGTCCGATTTCCCCAAACCGCCCAATTCTTTTTATGCAGGACACCGCAGGTAAACGTCTATCCAAAGCCCGCCATGAGCGTGGCCTCTCCGTTGAGGAGGTGGCTCACGCTACCCATATCCGCCCCGACAAGGTACTGGCATTGGAGAACGGGGATTACAGCCGGTTTGGAAGCAACGCCTACGCCAAAGGATTCCTGCTCATCTACGCACGCTTTCTCAAGATCGATGTGGGCGATGAATCCCGCTCCCTGGAAACCTTTACGGACTTGCACGTCCGCGACTACCAGTACCTCAACAACGTGGAAGCGCCCCCCAAGGGGACTCGCCAGCGGGTCCCGGTCCGCCATACCCGACCTTCCGTGGCCCCGTTGGTCATCTTCGTGTTGTTGGTTTTCGGCGTCGGGTTTGGCTATTATATTAATTTGACGGCCAAGCGGCTCGGGACTTTCGGCAGTCCGGCTGCGCCAACGCCTGCGCCGAACGTCGAACCCTTGGAGCCGGCCCCCAAGCAGACGCCCGTCGTCGCGCCTTTGGCGGTTCCTGCACAGGCCCCGGAAGTAGCGGCAACCGCCCCTGCGGGTACGGAGCCCGTGGGCAATCCCGTGGCCAGCACCCCACCGTCGGCGCAGGCCAAGACCGCCATACCCGAGAACACCGAGGTTCGACGCGCTGAGCCGGTCAGTTCCGCGGCGGGGGAGCTCGCGGTCGGCGTCAAACGCAAGACCTGGGTGAAAATCTGTCGCGACGACCCCCATTCCCGACCCGTTTTCATGGATTATCTTTACCCGGATGCCAGCCCCTTGAAGCTGCGCGGGGGCCGGTTCT
>JAYVTN010000426.1:0-4186 GCA_043788785.1 Spartobacteria bacterium
CCACAAGCATCGTGCGCTGTCCTCGCCCCAGACAGGCAAAAACTCCCACTTGGCAGTTTTCCACTTTCCCGAGCCGCCCGCAGTATTGCCGTTGAACACTTCGGGTTACTGATTGGGTGCAGTCAACATCAGCCTTTGAGAAGTAGTGCGATAGGTCGTAATCCCGAATGGCTTGGAAAGCTCGATGGACCCGCTCCGTAAGCTGATGGTTTTCCCCGCCACATCCACTTCGATCACCGGTTTATCATCAATCCAGGCCTGAAGGAGATGCCCTTGGAAACGCAGCCGAATCCGGTACCAGCGGCCCGTCTCGAATTTTCGGCTATGGGTCGAGGCGTTCGAGGAAGCATCTTCCCCATCGATGCTGGAGATGCCCACTACCGCGCCGCCCCAACCGCCCACGATCAGCGTACAATGACTCTTGCCGATGGGCACGGTCAGACCGCAGAAGAAATCGCTCCCTTCGACCCGCCGGGCTTCGAGTTGGACTTCGAAATCCGAGCTCGGGACCGGGCCGGTGTAGGTAAGCCCGCTGAGATCTTCCCCAGCCCCGATGGATATCGTACCCGAATCCACAACGACCTCCCCATGCCCGGCAAAATCCGTCACAGTCCATCCAGAAAGGGTTTTGCCGTCGAAAAGAGGCAGGGCGGCCTCCTGGGCGAAACTCTGAGAGCCTAGGAGAAGGCCGACTCCCGCAGCCACCAACCAGCCTGCGCGCAAGATCATCATCCACCGATTCTGGCCCGCCTTATCGTTAACACAATTGCCGATTAGCGGGCCGCCAGTGGCATGGCTCGACCCGTTTCGGCCAATAAAACCGACGCATGAGGGTTGTATTGACAGCCGCACCCGTTTGGAGCGTGCTTCAAACCCTAAGCCCCCATGAATCCCCATCGATCCATCCTCCTCCCGCTGCTGATTGTCGGCGCCGCCTGCGCCCAAGGGGCTGTTGATTTCAACTCGCCCGGCAACGCGGCCAAAGCAAGCTCTACACCACCATCGCCGATGGTTCGGCTTTCGCTCTGATTCAGCTGCAACGTTTGCGTGTACCTATCCAAGATGCTGGCCTCCCTGCTAAAACCCAAGCCGCGCTCCCGGACAAAACACCGGCGAGAATCGATTGGATTGATGGCCACTGAAAACCCGAATCCGGCATAAGCATGGCGTCTCGACGGAAAGCCCCCATAAAACCATCCTCTACGCCTCTGCTCTCGAAGGACCGCAGGCTGATGCTTTTGGACCAAGAAGCGCTGCGCAACGAGGTTTCTGGCCTGTGTGCCCACAAGATGAAGGAACTCGAAAGACTCCAGGCGGAGCTCAACGGGTTTAAGGACCGTGACAAACCCGCGTACACCCAATGGATAGCGGCCAACTTCGGCCCGATCCTGACCGAGTTGAGGGAGATCGGCACCAAGCTCATCGAAAAAAGCGAACTGGCCTACGAAGTCGAACAGGAGGTCTTCGAGAGTGCCTGTAGTTATCGCAAGGCCTATGCCATAGTCATGGAACGGCGCAGCAACCCTTCGTTTCAAGATCCCTTCTCCGACCCATCCTCGGGGGATCGCGAATTCCCTCCCAGGCACGGGGCCGATTCCGCCCAAGCCACCCAGGAGGATGAAGACGCCGAGGCCTTCGAATCTGCCCTTCGCGAGTATGGCTTACACCCCGGGGATCTCGATCCGGACCAATACGAGGAAATGTTTTCAACCTTCCGCAGGGAGACCCTAAGACGCCATTCCTCCGCGCGGCCCGAAGGCCCGAGCCCTGCCCGGGTCCGCCTTAAAGAACTCTACCGGCTCCTAGTCCGCCGGTTGCATCCGGACACCCGGGCGGACTCGGATCCGAAAGCCTCGGCCCTATGGCACGAGGTCCAAGAAGCGTATGAGACGGCGAATCTGCCACGCATGGAAATGCTGGCGGCCATGACCGAGGATCAAGCGGGGGCCATTCACTCCAAGACCCCCCTTTCCCAACTGCGAATGGTAGTCGAGGAGTTGGAGCGTGGCATCCGCGAACTGGCCACAAACATCCGGCGCTCGAAGTCCGAACCGGCTTGGAATTTCAGCCGCCTACGCAACCTTTCCAGGCTCAAGCGGACCACGCAGACCGAGATGGAACTCACGTTGGAAGGGCAACGCTGGATGCTTGCCGATCTGGAGCGTCTCATAGCCGAGTGGTCAAAGCCGCCCCGGCCGCGTAAGCGAAAGAATCCGCCACGGCCGACGAAAGAAAAGGTGTATGGACTTCCTTCACATTAAGCATACCCAGCCCCCTCGGCGGCAAACCGATCGGGCTCTCCCAGGGAACCGCTGATTGAATCCCATTGGTCCCGCAAACGCGCTTTTAAGGGCGGGTGGCATGCTAAAGCATGAACTCCGAACCGGCTCAGGGGTTCGGAGTTCATGTTTTAGCGTGCCACCCACCGCCAAGTTAGCGCCTCCGGTATGTTCCTATCAAGCGGGGACCTCAGGCGGGTTCCACGCAAAATCGCGACCGACCGGCCGGCAGCCTTGGTGAGCTTGGTGTTCTTGGTGTGAGATTTCCCGCGCCCAGATTCCAGACTCTGCACCCAGTACTTCTGGTTGGCGGTCGGGAGTGGCCCAGGAACATGGCCCATCATCTGCGTCAATCTGCCGAGCATCTGCGGATTCATTTCGCCCCCGATCATGGGTTGGTCCGCAGATGACGGGCAGATTAACGCAGATGGCAGGACCAAGTCCCAACCCCGAACGACCAGACTCGCGCGGCATGGTACCGTGTGATGTTCTGATTGGGGGTCGGGTGGACCGGGAGAATTCTCACCCAAGGCCACCAAGTGCACCAAGGGCGGGGAACCCGCTGGTTGGGAATCTGACAGCGCACAACTGACCAACATTGGTATTCCCTGCCACGAACCGGGTGCTTATTGTCGGTCCTCACTCCCACCAATGAGATCACAACACTCCCTTTTATTAAGTGCCGCGCTCGCGCTCGCGCTGGGCTTCCTTTCCTCTGCCTGGGCTGCCGAAGCCCCCGTGCCAGCGAAAATCGAGTTCAACCGCGATGTGCGCCCGATCCTTTCGGACAATTGCTTCTATTGCCATGGCAATGAGCCGACCCATCGCAAGGCCAAGCTGCGGCTCGATGTGCGTGAAGAGGCTTTGAAGAAAGAGGCCTTCGTTGCGGGCAAGCCCGAGGAGAGTGAACTCATCACGCGGATTCTCACGATCGAGCCCGATGACATGATGCCGCCGCCGGATTCGCATAAGAAGCTCACGTCCCGGCAGAAGGAAGTGCTCAAGCAATGGATCGCACAGGGGGGAGAATATCAAAAGCACTGGTCGTTGGAGAAGCTAGTCAAACCGATGATTCCAGCGGGGAACGCTGTGGATGTATTAGTGCAGAAGCGGCTGGCCGCAGTGGGTCTTCAGCCGGCCCCCGAAGCGGACCGGCGCACCCTGATTCGGCGGCTGTACGCCGACCTGCTCGGCCTGCCTCCAGCCCCGGCAGAAGTCTTAGCTTTCGTGAATGACCGGTCCCCGGATGCTTATGCGCGGTTGGTTGATACGGTGCTCAAGAACCCGCATTACGGCGAGCGGATGGCGATAGGCTGGCTAGATGTCGTGCGCTATGCCGACACCATTGGCTATCACAGCGACAATCCACGTAACGTGTGGCCCTATCGCGACTGGGTCATCAAAAGCTTCAACGACAATAAGCGCTTTGATCGATTTACGCTCGAGCAAGTCGCCGGTGATTTGTTAGCCGATGCCAATCAGGAAACCCAAGTAGCCTCTGCCTTCAATCGGCTGCTGCTGAGCACCGAGGAAGGGGGCGCGCAGCCAAAGGACTATCAGCAGCGGATGCTCAATGACCGGGTCCGGGCTATCGGCGCAGCCTGGCTGGGTCAAACCATCGGGTGCGCCCAGTGCCACGACCATAAATTCGATCCGATCTCCCAACGCGATTTTTATGGGATGGGCGCGTTTTTTGCCGATATCAAGGAAGGCCTCACTGGTCCGCGTGAACAAGGGATGCTGGTGCTCGATAGCGAGGGTGCGCGCAAGCAAGCCGATATCTCGCAGCGTCTGGCGGCGCTCCAGGCAGAGTTCAACCAGACCAGTGCTCAGGTGGTGTCAGCTAAGGCGATCAGGGAAAAAGCTACAAAAGCGGAGGTGAGCCCCATTTCCTGGCAGCCTTTGGC
>JAYVTN010000427.1:0-3506 GCA_043788785.1 Spartobacteria bacterium
GGACATTCAGCGCTCTGTCCGAAAGGGACTCTCACCCTTCTGTGTGCGTGCGCTTTCAGGCGCACGAGTTCAGGCTTTAGCCTGTTGAAGGCGCCGCCAAGTTAGCGCCTATGGGCGTTGCCCTGGGCTGGGTTAGATCAGGCCGTTGGCCTTCCCAGAATAGATCAGGGTTGAAAAGCTGTTTGCCTGTCGGGAAGCCGGGCACTAAAACCCTCTCACCCCATGTACCTCAAACTCTTCCTCTTGATCCTCCTTGGCATCACCGGCACTGCAGCGGCCGAAAACCGAATCGTCTTCTTGGCCGGCGCACGCAGCCATGGACCGGGCGAGCACGAGTTCAATGCGGGGTGCCAGTTGCTGGCACGGGCACTCAACGAGCAGAGTGGACTCGACGTGCGGGCGACGGTCATCCAGGGCTGGCCCGCGGATCCTTCGGTACTCGATGGGGCCAAGGCCGTCATCATCTATGCTGATGGGACCAGCGTGGTGGGCAAAGGTTGGGAGAAGATGGATGCCTTGGCCAAGAAAGGCACCGGGATCATGTTCATGCATTACGCGGTCCATCCTTCGGCGCCCGAAGGCGAGAAGTACTACCGGCCCTGGATCGGAGGGGCTTTCGAGACGGGCTGGTCAGTAAACCCCCATTGGGTGGCCGAGCTCAAGACCTTGCCTGACCATCCCATCTCACGGGGCGTTCCCGCGTCCGTGGAGGCTTATGACGAGTTTTACTATAATATGCGTTTTCGCCCTGACCGCAGCCAAGTGCTCAACCTGGTGACTGGAACGCCGACCCGCGAGAACATCAAGGCCTACATCAACCTCTGGAATGAGCATGGCGTGGAGGAACTGGGCAAACCGCAGCCACTGATGTGGGGAGTCGAGCGTGCGGATGGAGGGCGCGGCGTGGGCTTTACCGGGGGGCACAATCACCGGAACTGGGCGATCGACGGCTTCCGCAAGGTGGTGCTCAACGCCATCGTCTGGACGGCGCGGATGGAAGTGCCCAAGGAGGGAGTTCAGTCGAGTCCCGTCAGCGAAGAGGATCTCAACGCCAATCTCGATGATAAAGGGCCGAAAAAGACGCGTATCACGGTGCCGTCCCCGGGCGAGCTCCGGGCCATTCCTCCAGCGCCCATCGACAAGGTGCGCGAAGGGAAGTTTGGCGCGGTTCCAGCGGCTGAATCGCACTGAGAGGACCGCAAGTGGCGCGGGCTTCCAGCCGGATGGTTCCCCGGCCCAGAGACCGTGGTTTTGAGCCCATGCCACATGCTTGGGGTGCTAATCTCCCCGGGCTTGCACACTTCACAGGCATTGGACTTGCTTTGGTGGGGAAGGTCGGGATGTTGTAAACAAACCGTTACGATGCTTTGGAAAACTCCCATCCGAGAATTTGATCTGAGTCAGCGGGCGCTCATTATGGGGGTGCTTAATGTCACGGGGGATTCCTTCTCCGACGGTGGTTGCTTTCTAGATCCCGGGTTGGCGGTGTCCCACGGGTTGGCGATGGCTGCGGCCGGGGCCGACATTATTGATGTCGGGGGCGAGTCCACCCGCCCGGGTGCCGAACCGGTGAGCGAGCAAGCGGAATTGGCCCGGGTCTTGCCAGTGATCGAGGCCCTGGCCCAAGAGCCGGGGCTGGTCATCTCCATCGATACGATGAAACCCGAAGTGGCTCGTCAGGCCTTGCAGGCAGGCGCTCACATCCTCAACGACGTCACCGGGCTCCGGGACCCGAACATGCGCGAAGTCCTCAAGCAATCGGGGGCGGCGGCCATTGCCATGCATATGCAGGGGACGCCGCGGGACATGCAGAACGCACCGCACTACACGGATGTGCTTGGGGAAATCCGGGAATTTTTTCGACAAACTTTGCAGGCTTGCCTAGGGTGCGGGATTGATCCAATGAGGCTTGCATTCGATCCTGGAATTGGTTTTGGGAAACGACCCGGGGATAATCTGGCGTTGGTGCGGTGGCTGGAAACCCTCCGGGTGGCTGATCGACCGCTGGTGCTTGGAGTGTCCCGGAAATCCTTTATTGGAGGCGTGATCGGTTCGCCGGAGATGGCGGCCAGGGAATGGCCTACCGTGGCGCTGACCAGTTACGGGCGGACCCGCGGGGCCAATGTGCTGCGGGTCCATGAAGTGGGCCCCAACGTGGAGGCGCTCCGGATGACCGAAGCGATCCTGGGATGAAGGCGCTACTCTTTAACGTCCATTGGCGGGATGCGCTGGAAGTCCTCATCTTATGGTTGGTTCTCTACAACGCGTGGCTCTTCTTCCGGGGAACCCGCGGGGCCAAGGTACTGACGGGCTTGGCGATGCTGCTGCTGGCAGTCGCCCTGCTTTCAGAGCTCTTTGAGTTGCCCGAGATCAGTTGGTTGTTCCGCAACCTGATTACTGTTTTGGCATTTGCCCTGGTGGTCATCTTCCAACCCGAACTGCGGCGGGCATTGGCGGCCCTGGGGAGTCACCCGATCTTTGCATCGGTGAGCCAGAGCCGGGAGACCATCGAAGTGCTCGCCGAAGCGACCTTTGAGCTCGCCAACCGACAACTGGGCGCCCTGATCGCCGTCGAACGGGACACCAATATCGACACGTTTGCGGAGACCGGGGTCCCTATTGATTGCCTGCTCTCCTCGGAACTGGCCGTCAGCATCTTCTTTCCCAAGGCCCCCCTCCACGATGGCGGGCTCATTGTACGCAATGGACGGGTCGTTTCGGCCGCGTGCGTTTTCCCGGTCAGCCAACGCTTGGATCTGGACCGCACCTTGGGCACCCGCCACCGCGCGGCGCTGGGCCTGAGCGAGGAATCCGATGCCGTAATCATTGTCGTGAGTGAGGAAACCGGCATAGTGTCCATCTGCCACCGCGGGTTGATTGAACGCAATTTTGATCCCGAGAGCCTTAAACAGCGCCTCGGGGAACTGCTGCTCCTGGATAAAAATGAAGACGCTGACAAACCTGCTCCTACATCACTGGGCCGCGAAGGTCATTTCCCTGGTAGTGGCCGTCACGCTGTGGGTGGTGATCCGAAAAAGCATCCAGACGACCGCCTCGCCTTCTAAATTGAGATTCGACGCGGAGCAGAAATTCCAGTTTGAATCCCGGGGTTATGTCGCACCTGCCCGGAAGTAGCCCCATTGAGAGTTCCTTAGAGAAACAGCGTAAGCTTTTCGGCACCGACGGGGTGCGCGGAATCGCCAACATTGAGCCTGTGACGGCCGAGACGGCCTTGAAACTGGGCCGGGCGGCGGCCCACGTCTTCATGGCAATGAGCGAGCAAGCCGGCCGCCGCAATGGCCGGGCCAAGATCGTTATTGGCAAGGACACGCGTCTTTCGGGATATATGCTGGAAACCGCGCTGGCGTCGGGGGTGATGTCCCTGGGAGCCGATGTGCTTCTGATCGGGCCGCTGCCGACGCCTGGCGTGGCTTACATCACCCGCTCGTTGCGGGCCGATGCGGGGATCGTGCTAAGCGCTTCACACAATGCCTACGAGGATAACG
>JAYVTN010000428.1:0-12001 GCA_043788785.1 Spartobacteria bacterium
GTTCCCACTGGATTTTGAAGGCGTTATCGAACGGCTCGTAGGTCGGAACGCGGTTCCAGCCTACGTTGAAATCCACCGGGCTGTCGATGTCGGGATTCCATGTGCAACGCGGAGTGGCGCTGGCGTGTTGGACCACGCAATCGCGCAACCCGGCTGTGGCACTGCCCTTGGCGCCATCGACTTGGAGGGTCAGCAGGTCTTCCCGGCGCACCCGTACACACCACGAAGAATTGAAATTGGCAATGACGCCGCCCTCCAATTCGAAGGTCGCGTAGGCCGAATCATCGGCAGTGCACTTGTAGGGCTGCCCCTTCTCATCCCAACGTTGGGTGACGTGGGTCGCGCCCAGACAGCTCACCGATTTGACTTTGCCAAAGAGGTTGTCGAGCACGTAGCGCCAGTGGCAGAGCATGTCCACGATGATGCCGCCGTCGTCTTCCTTGCGATAGTTCCAAGAAGGCCGCTGGGGCTTGATCACATCGCCTTCAAACACCCAATACCCGAACTCGCCGCGCACGCTGAGGATCTCGCCGAAGAAGCCGGAATCAATCAGGGTCTTAAGTTTGACCAAGCCTGGAAGCCATAGCTTGTCCTGGACCACGCCGTGCTTGACGCCAGCCTTCTTGGCGATCACGTAGATCTCCATGGCCGCTTCGGTGCTAACCGCTGTGGGCTTCTCGCAATAGACGTGCTTGCCTGCTGAGATAGCCCGCTTAACGGCATCGGCTCGACGGCCGGTGGTCTGGGCATCAAAATAGATGATGTTATGGGCATCGGCCAATGCAGCATCCAGATCGGTCGTATACCGGATGCCTTCGCCCATCGCCGCTAACTTCGCGAGCTTGCCCTCACTGCGTCCCACAAGGATCGGGTCAGGCATGATAACCTCCGAATCACTGATTTTCACGCCCCCTTGCTTGATGATAGCCAGGATTGATCGAATGAAATGCTGGTTTGTGCCCATGCGTCCGGTGACGCCGTTCATGATGATTCCGATTTTGTGTGTGGTCATGGTCAGTGCTGATGAGGCCCAGCGGGCCCGGTCTTAATCTTCGTCGTCAGGACCCCAGAGGTGTTCCTTGGTCCATTTAATTTCGTAGAGTTTGCAAAGCCCAATGGCTGCCGCGACGCCACCGCTAAAAGAAGCAGCCGTCGTGTATTGCTTGTCTTCGTCATAAGCACCCACTGCGATGACCGCAGGTGCATTGCGCACACGCTCCCTCGGGAAGTGAGGGTGCCTCGACTCCGGCGCGTGGAAGTCTCCCATCAAGCTCCTGTCGCCAATGGGCCACATCGCCGGCAGGCCCGTAACAATATATCATACGGAGGGGCGTGTCTCCCGTGTTGGTGAGCTGATGGAAAACGCCGGGCGGGATATAAACCATTTGGCCACTGGCCACGCTTTGGCGCTCGTCACCCAGACACATTTCCCCCTGTCCATCGACGATGAAATACACCTCTTCCTGGTCTTGGTTATGCCACGGCACCTGGCCCCCTCTGGGGTCCAAGGTCACATTCCCCATACTAAAGTTTTTGGCCTGGATAGGGGCTACGCCGCCCACAAGGTTTTGAGTCAAGCGCCTGGCGGGGTACCGGCGTCCGGGTATCTGGTTGAGGTCAGAGATAATCATTGGGATCCGAAGAAAGTTAGATAAGGAGCGCTGGCTGCGATGCGCTGGATATAGAGCATCAATTCGCGGGCATGGTAGTCCCCCCACATGCTCGACTCGCCACAAGGCACGTTGCGGCCGGGAGGCACGTAATCCCACCCGTTGGGCCGGTGATACACCGAATGCAGCAAGAGCCCCTGGTGATCCGAGTTCTCACTCAGGTAACTCTCGCTCAAGAGGGTGCGAGCGATCGTTAACCCTGCCTGCCAATACCGTTGGCCGTCAGAATCCTGACCTCGTTCGCCTAAATAACGGCCAAGCCGCAACATGCCTTGGGCGGCAATTGCGGCCGCCGAGCTGTCCACTGGCTCAAAGGAATTGAATGGCTCTGCCGGCCGATTCAAGTAATCGCCTAATCCGCTCAAACCCGGCGCTCCTGTATCCCAATAGGGTATTCCGTCGGTCGGAGTGTGCTGGAGATAGAAGTCACACGTTGCCTTGGCTGTCTTGAGTAACATCCCCTCAATCCCCGAGCGGCCGCCGAAGCCTTCCAACTCCGCATGCCCCAATGTTGCGATCCATTCCAACTCTTCGGCGTAACCACACATGATCCAGGCCAACCCGCGGGTCCAAGTCGTGAACGGAGAGTAGCCTTGTTGGGAGTTAGGACAACGATACGATCCATCGTTGAGATTGAAGATACTCTCATGGGCTACCCGCCCATTGAGATCATAACTATCACGCCCCGTGCCGTAATAAACGGCCCAATCTGCTGTTGTGCGAGCATGCTCAACCAAACGGCCCAGCAACGAAATTTTCTGGTCGCGTTCACCCATGAGCACGTGCCCAAGGTGGTGGGACAGAGCCAGGGCACGTAACGAGCGGATCGTGTCGGCAAACAACGAGTGCGGTCCATTGAAGGAATAGATATAGCCGCCACCTCCCGACACGGGAGTCCACCGCGCGGCTTGCACCGCGCCTGAGCATTTGAGAGCCAACTCGTAGAAATCTGCTTCCCTCGGATTGGCGGGAATTCGCCCTTCCGCCATCAACCGCCAAAGATTGCCATAAGTGCTGACATTGTTGAAGCCATGGTCATGGACCCCGACATGGGTGATATGATGGGCCATGCGTTGCACGGTGCGATCCCTACCCAACTCGAGGAACCGCTCATCGCTGGTCGCGTCGAACTGCAGCACGGCCGATCCGTACACGAAGCCCTGGGTCCATTCCGTCCAACCGCGCGCAGTGTATTTCCCCTGGATGGTAAATACCGGGGTCGGTGCGCCAGGGGTCTCTTGCGCATCGATCGCGGAAATCTTATGAGCGGAAACTTTCCAGAACTGCCGCAACCGACCGAGAAGGTCCGCTGGCTTTAGGTGGGTATCTATCTCAATCATGTTGTTGCTAGGAAGGAACTCAGAGGGTTCGCAATTGGAACCCGCCATCCACATGGAATACTTGGCCAGTGCTGTACGGAAATGATCCGGAAGCGATCGCGACCACGCATTTGCCGATATCCGAGGTCTGCCCCCAGCGATTGATGGGCGTGAGTCCCGCTGCGAAGAGCGCATCGTACTTTTCCTTCACCGATCCGGTCATATCGGTCTCGATTACACCCGGTTGAATCTCGAATACGCCAATCCCCCATTCGGCCAACCGTACGGCGAAAAGCTTGGTCATCATCGCGATCCCAGCTTTGGTGATACAGTAATCGCCCCGGTTCACAGAGGCGGTGAACGCAGAGATACTGGACACGTTGATAATGGCTTGGGTCCTGCCTGGAAGAGGAGCGGACTCGTGAATGAGCTTCGCTGCCAGCTGGGTGAGAAAATAGGGGCCTTTAAGATTGATTGCCACCAAACGATCAAAGCTCTCCTCGCCGGAATCCAAGATATCCGCGCGCACCAAGGGCGCCACCCCGGCGTTGTTGATGAGAAGATCCAATCGCCCGAATTGCTCTCGGGCAAACGCGATCATGCGCGCCCGGTCGGCAGCTTGGGAAACGTCCCCTTGGACGATCTCCACGCGGATTGTGTGATCGGAAGCCGCCAAACACGCCGCCTGCGCTTCCAGGGCTGCCACTTGGTTCCCTGCAAAATTGATGAGGAGATCGTGCCGACCCTCAGTGGCCAGTTGGAGGGCGATACCGCGACCGATTCCGCGGGAAGACCCAGTAATGAGACAGGCAGGTTTCACGATAGAGAACTAGAGCGGCCTCAGTCGCCGACAGCTAGCATCAAGCCGTGTTTTGATAGCACAAGCTCACTCACCCCACCGGCAGCACTAGCATGGGCTTCTAGCCCTTGTCACTGGGTCGGCCCAATATCAAGACACTTGAGCTTGCGCCATTGCCCTCCTGCGAGTGCTCCGCGATCCACGGACCGGAAGCCCGTGCCACACAAAAAATGCGCCCGGGTATCCGGGCGCATTTCTTGGAAATGATTGCTGATGTGGCTTAAGCTTCGACTTCGACGCCCATTTGACGGGCGGTGCCGGCAATAATCCGGCAGGCGGCTTCTTCGGTCCGCGCGTTGAGATCCTTCATCTTGATCTTGACGATGTCGGAGAGCTGCTTCTTGGTCAGCTTGCCAACCTTCACCTTGTTGGGCTCCTTGGAACCGGCAGCGATACCAATGGCTTTCTTGATCAATATCGCCGCTGGAGGCGACTTGGTGATGAAGGAAAAGCTCTTGTCCTTGTAGACAGTGATGACGACCGGGAGAATGTCTCCAGCCTGCTTTTGGGTGGTTGCATTGAACTCCTTACAGAAGGCCATGATGTTCACACCTTGCTGACCAAGGGCGGGACCTACGGGAGGAGCAGGATTCGCCGCACCAGCGGGAATCTGCAGTTTAATTTGGGCTACGATCTCTTTGGCCATCTGTTTAGGAGTTTGGAGTTACTGAAATTGAGTTGAGGAAGCAGGCGGCCTTCTTAGGCGCGTTCAACCTGCCAGTATTCGAGGTCCACCAATGTGTTACGGCCGAAAATGCTAACCGAAACACGCAGCTTGCCGCGTTCGGGATCGATTTCCTCGACTACCCCACTTTGATTTTGGAACGGACCGTCTGCGACTTTGACCATTTCACCAATGGTGAAGCTGATTTTGGGTTTGACCTTCTCTTCGCCACCGCGGACCTGGGCGAGAAGACCGTCAACCTCATGCTTGTGCATGGCAATCGGGCGATCTTTGGTGCCGGCAAAGCCGATGACACCGGGAGTGTCGCGGATAAAGTACCATGTCTTGCCAACGAGCTGCCTGTCGTCGTCGAGCAACCACATGTTCACAATGAGGTAGCCGGGGAAGAATTTGCGCGTTGTCTCTGTCTTCTTCCCGCGTTTGATCTCAGAAACGCGTTCGGTGGGCAGAACCAAGTCATAGACGTAATCGCCCATTTCCTCGGTCTTGATCCGCTTGATCAGGTTGTCATGGACTTTCTGCTCCTGGCCCGAGAGGACCTGGACCACATACCACTGACTGCGTTTGTCTTCTTCGGTCATGACTATAAAAACTATTTGGTCAACGCGCCCACAATATTGACCATCACAAAGTCCCAGAGCGACACGTAGCCGCTAAGCAGGAGCATCGCGATGATCACGATCAAGGTCGAATCGATCAGCTCCTTATATTTCTTCATGCCCCGCTCTTTGGGGTCCCATGGCCATGTGGCTTTTTGGAGTTCCCCTTTGACTTCGCTGAAGAAATTTCTGGATTTTGCTATCATCTGGATCTGCGCTCAGAGAGCACGGCAGGAGGGACTTGAACCCGCAACCCTCGGTTTTGGAGACCGATGCTCTACCAATTGAGCTACTGCCGTTTTGGTTTTGGACTAAGAAGCGGGGTGGACAATAAAATCCACCCCGCTCCAAGAGTCAAAGAGTGAACTTAACCGATTACGATTTCCGCGATACGGCCAGCCCCGACGGTCTTGCCACCCTCACGGATTGCAAAGCGCATGGTTTTTTCCATGGCCACTGGGGTGATCAGCTCGACTTCAACGCTCACGTTGTCGCCAGGCATAACCATCTCAACGCCTTCTGGAAGCTTCACCGAACCGGTCACGTCCGTGGTACGGAAGTAGAACTGGGGACGATAGTTGCTGAAGAAAGGGGTGTGACGGCCGCCTTCGTCCTTGGACAAGACGTAAATCTCGGCCTTGAACTTGGTGTGGGGTTTGATGGAGTTGGGCTTGGCGATGACCATGCCCCGCTCGACGTCATCCTTCTTGGTGCCACGCAGGAGCAGACCCACGTTGTCACCCGCACGGGCTTCATCAAGAAGCTTACGGAACATTTCAATGTCGGTGACCGTCGTCTTTGCTGTCGGACGGATACCCACCAACTCAACTTCTTCCATCTTCTTGAGGATACCACGCTCAACGCGGCCGGTAGCCACGGTGCCGCGGCCTTCAATGTTGAAGACGTCTTCAACGGGCATCAGGAAAGGCAGATCAATCGGCCGCTCAGGGACAGGGATGTATTCATCCACCGCGTCAATGAGATCCAAGACGCACTTGGCGTCTGCGTGAGCGGGGTCGCCAGCTGCCAGCGCTTTCACTGCAGAGCCGCGAACGATTGGAATCTTGTCGCCAGGGAAGTCGTACTGGGTGAGCAGATCGCGTACTTCCATTTCGACGAGGTCGAGGAGTTCAGGATCATCCACCATGTCGCACTTGTTCATGAACACGACGATGGTTGGCACACCGACCTGACGAGCCAAAAGGATATGTTCGCGGGTCTGAGGCATTGGGCCGTCAGCAGCGCTAACCACCAAAATCGCTCCGTCCATCTGGGCGGCGCCGGTGATCATGTTCTTGACGTAATCAGCGTGCCCGGGGCAGTCGACGTGGGCGTAGTGACGCTTCTCGCTCTGGTATTCCACGTGAGCCGTGTTGATGGTGATGCCGCGCTCTTTTTCTTCAGGAGCTGCGTCGATCTCATCGTACTTCCTGGCTTCAGCAAAGCCCTTCTTCGAAAGAATGGTGGTGATTGCTGCCGTCAGCGTGGTCTTGCCGTGATCTACGTGTCCGATCGTGCCGACATTCACGTGCGGTTTGGTGCGTTCGAATTGCGCCTTAGCCATAAGCTCAGAAGTTTACTTGGTTTTGTTTTGGTTTCGGGTTGAAATTGGGCGGCGCTTAGGGCGTCGACTATATATCTCGGCGCACCCCGGGAAGGGAGCCTGAGACCGGGATTGAACCGGTGACCTCGTCCTTACCAAGGACGTGCTCTACCAACTGAGCTACTCAGGCTTTTCCCAGCGACTTCCACGGCTTTTACGCCATAGATTTTCACCGGCGCTATCGACCGCTAGAGGGCGAAAAAGCCCGGTCGCAGTAGGTCTCCCCACGAACGATCAGGCGGATTTCGCGTCTCTTTTAGACGAAAAGCGAGCGGCTAAACTAGCAAGCCCCTCTTGCCTGTCAAAAAGAATCTCTCACCACATTCTCAGGCCGGGCTGCCGACAAGCCTCTTGGCCCGTTGAATGTCGGCTCTAAAGAGCAGATCGACCACATTGCGCACGTACTGTTCGTCCGGCATCGCCTCAATCGCTTCGGGGGGGAAAGCCACCACCGATTTGTAGAAATCAGCCAGGTCGGCAAATAACGCCACCCGCGCATCGGATTCAAACTCATCGCGCCTCAGCAAGGCCTGCAAGCCTATACGGGCCTGATCCGGACGCACCCGTTGGCGCAGGCGCGCCGCTAAATGGCGGTAATCCCGCAGACTATTGAATTTGCCGGCCATTAGCTGGTCTAAGTCCGGTTCGTTCACCCTGCGCTCGTAAACCACCACTGTCCCCGCTGCGAGGTCGCCCAGACGCTGAGCGCGCCCGTTGAGCACGCTGACCGCCCCGCCCAACAGGTAAAATGCCGGCAGCATGTCAACCAAACGCAGCAGATTGCGCATGATCACCTGATGCAGTTCCAGCCGTAAGCCACCGGAGTCCATCACGCGCAGCCGCATGATCCGTTTTCCAATGGTCTGCCCCCGCAAGGCCCACTCCAAGAGGATCCCGTATCCAACGGAGACCGCGAAATAGCCGACCACCATGAGAGCCTGCCCGAAGTCCTGGCTGACAAGAGCGGCCGCACTCAACACGCGTCCCACCAAGCCGGCCATCAATCCGGAGCACAGGATATCGATTGCCTGCGCCATGCAACGCGGCACCGGCCCCGCCAAGTCGTAGGCGAAGGTGATCCCTTCCGGGGTGCGGATGCGCAATTGGGGTCTCAACGGTCTACCTCCGGGGGCGATGGCTGTTTAGCCGACCATCCCAGGAACCAAGTCAACGCCAGCAGCTCCAGCGCGCCGAATCCAATCTTCCAACTATAGGCAATCACCGGTTGGTGATGCTGGGAGAGAAAGGATTCGATGATGCCCGCCCATACCAGCATCACGGCCACGCCACCCATGAGGGTAATGACATCCTTGGCTACCATTCGGAGCCGGATGCGCAGCGGCCATCTGTTATTCCAGCCCACAAGCGCCGCCCCGAGGACGAAGCCTCCTTGGCCTGCAACGAGGATGGCCGGGATCTCGATGACCCCATGGGGCATCAACCACCCCATCAAGAACAACGTTTGTCCGGCCCGGATATAGTCGACGGCGACCAAGCCAAGGACCACTCCATTGTAAAAAAGCTCAACCAAGGTCCCGATCCCGAAGGTCATTCCCAAAGCCAGCGTGAAAATGGAAACCCGGATGTTGTTGACCATCAGCTGCCCCGCGAAGCTCGCATGCGCTCGGCCCAGTCGGTCCTTGGTGGCGCTTTCCTCTTCGGCAACCCGACGGGCGGGATCCCCCAAGTGATTGGCAAACATCTCCGGCAACACCGCCCGCTTTGCCTCCGGGTCGGTGGATACCGCAAAGCCGCCAAAGCCCACGCCGAGCAGCGTGATACACAGAGAGAGCGCGAACGAGCGCCAGTGCCGCCGGAAGGCCCTCGGGAAATCCTGCCAAAACCATCGGAAAGCCCGCCAGCTCCGGCCGCGGTCCCGTGTTTCATGGATTTCGGCATAGGCGCGGGCCACCAATGCTTCCAGATACCCACGCAGTTCGGGCTCGGATGCGAAGGTAGCAATCCGGGCCAGGTCGGCGGAGGCCTTCTGGTAAAGGTGATGGAAATGGCGGGCCTGCCCGAGGGACAAGGCATGGGTTGGATCCTGCTCCATGGTCGCCAGCATGGACTCCAGCGCCACCCACGATGGCCTTTCGCTAGCAATGAAACGTGTGAGATCCAGAATCATATCGGCTCCTTAGACCAGTTGCCTGGCTTTGATCTGCGCGTGCTGGGCCACAAGGTCCGCTGGCAAACGCTCCGCCTCCAAAATCGCCATACGCACGGCACGCCGCCGCAAGTTCCTCTGCAAAAGACGCAGCTGGTTCCATTGGAGATGTCCGCCAAGATGCCCATAAATCTCGTCCAAGCTGCTTGCTTCTTGACTGAACACCGGATCCGCCGTGGGCGGCTTCAAAATGTTGACCACCACCAGGTGCTGTCGGCAGATCAACTCCGCACTCTTGGAGAAACTCTCTGCCAGTAGTGGATCGTCGAGCGCGGTCAGAAACACCAGCAACGCGCGTTTCCGGAGTTTGACCCGGATAAGGGAAAAGAGCTCTTCGAAGTCCGGGGTGACCGGCTGGCTTTGGAGGGTATAAAGCTTCTCGCGGCACGCGTCGTAATGGGCCTGTCCAGATTTGGCGCGCAGGAAGGTGAGCACCTTGTCACTGAACGTGATCAACCCGAACTGGTCCCCCTGCTGTTCGGCCGCCAACCCCAGGATCAATCCACCTGATACAAAGCGCTCCAAGATCCCAGACTTGGCTCGCCCATCTCCCATGGGCACCTCCCGGGCCGTCAGCCGCGAGGCATCCACGATCACGTAAACCTCCTGGGCCCGCTCCACCTGGAAGATCTTGGTCACCGGCCGTCCCCGACGGGCCGACGCCTTCCAATGAATATCCTCCACACTGTCGCCGTGGACATAGTCGCGAAGCTTCTCAAATTCGCGTCCTTCGCCGGCTTGTCTGCGGACCTGGCTGCCAATGGCGCCCCGCTTGAGAAAAAGCGCGGCCACGGTTTTGCGGTCCTCGAAAAGATCGGGGTACACGCGCACCTCGACTTGAACAGGATGGCTCTTGCGTGCACCCCAGAAGCCCAGGGCAGAAGCCGTTTCCAAATACACGCGGTCCAAGCCGTAGAGCCCGCGCTTGAGCGGTGTGCATGGCCATTTCACACCCACCAATGCTTCCCCCGCAGGCAGCAGCGTGAGCAGATCCTGGTCTTGGATGGCAAACTCGCGCGGCAATGCCAGCCCCAATCTAAGCAGGCGCCGGTTTTTGAACTCGTTGGCAATCCGCAGCTCCAAATTCCCGGGCCGATCCTTGTGGAACCGCACCAGCGCGGGCGCTTGGATTTGGATGCCCCGCAGGCGACGGCCTGCAAGTGCCCCATCAACGAGCACACAGCCTGTGAATAAGCCCAACGCGATGCAGGCAGCTCCAAACGCCCCATCGACGGTACCTGCCACGATGGCCACGGGCACCGCAAACAGAGCGACTGCGACCAGCAGGGATGTGCGGGGGACGATCATCAATCAGCGCGGAACGGTCACCTGCTGGAGGACTTGCTGGATGACCTCGGAGATCGTGAGCCCTTCGATCTCGTACTCTGGCCGCAGCACCAGGCGATGGCCTAGAACCGGTTCGGCCATTGCTTTGACGTCATCGGGCGTCACGAAATCCCTCTCATCCAGAGCCGCCACCGCCCGGCTCCCGAGCAGGAGCGATTGGGTGGCCCGCGGCCCGGCGCCTACCAGCACCGCATCGGCACTCCGGGTTGCCCGCACCACATCGACCACGTATGCCACCAGTTCCTCGCGTACGGTGATCTTCTCCAACCCTTGGCGCAATGTGCCCAGATCGCTCTCGCCCAAGACCGACTCAACCTGGTCGAGCGTGTTTTCAGGCGAATCCCCCCCCAGCATCCGCCGGGCAAGACTCAGTTCCCCTTCCCGATCTGGCGCCCCCATCGCAATCTTGATCATAAAGCGATCCTTCTGGGCTTCCGGCAACGGGTATGTGCCTTCGGATTCCGCCGGGTTTTGCGTGGCGAATACCGTGAAATTGGCAGGCAACACATGCGTCTCCCGGTCAATGGTGACCCGGCGCTCTTGCATGGCCTGCAGCAAGGCGGATTGAACCTTCGCCGGCGCCCGGTTGATTTCATCAGCAAGCAAAAAGCTCGTGAACACGGGGCCCTGCATGAGCGTAAATTCATTGCGCTGCAGGTTGAACACGTTGGTGCCAGTGATATCGGCCGGCATCAGATCCGGGGTGAACTGGATCCGGCTAAACTCAGCGCCCAAGACCCGCGCCAAGGTTCGCACCAACAGCGTTTTTGCCACACCGGGCACCCCTTCGATCAAGGCGTGCTGGCCCGTAAAGATCGCGATGAGCGCTTTGTCAATGACGTCCTCCTGGCCGATAATCACTTTGCGCACTTGGACGCGCGCCCGTTTGAGAAGTTCCTTAACGTGGTCAGTATCAGTGTGCATAGGGCTAGGGTTGAATAAATTTTTGTCCGCGCAATTTGGCGACGAACCGCACGAGGCGGCCATAGGATTGGACGACATTCCTGCGCGAGCTCCCGGCGTCGCTCTCCCCGGTCACAGCTTTGAGTTCCCCAGCTTTCAGGCGCGCCCCACGTGGATCGAACGCCTTGCTCCATTCCTCCATGCAAACTCCCAGCACTTCCGCCGGGCTGATACTGCGCCGAAGCAGATTAACAAAACCTTCCTCCACATGCTGGCCGACCACCACGGTTCCGCTGGCTTCATCCTTGTAGAAAGGCACCAACGGGCATGCGCTTTTCCAAACAAAGAGCGCCGCGAAGAGCCCCAGCGATGTAAATGCTCCCTGCAATCCATAGCGCCGTGCGAGCGAGGCGATGTTCTCCTCCTGGCTGAGCCCATGGGATTCCTCGTCGAAGACAATAGTCTTGGCGGGGCCCGCCAACCAGGCCAGCAGGCCCGCGCGAAGCTCGGCGCGCAAGGCCTCGTTACTCAAGGGATAAGAATCAGCCAACAACACCAGCGTGCCTTTTCCATAGGAGCGCTCGACCAAAACAGGCTGGCC
Organism: Spartobacteria bacterium; assembly: GCA_043788785.1. Lineage (GTDB taxonomy): Bacteria > Verrucomicrobiota > Verrucomicrobiia > Chthoniobacterales > Chthoniobacteraceae > CAIURC01. Next base: position 11,754 of record JAYVTN010000428.1, read on the forward strand.
GCCCACCGCGTAAAGGGTGCGCCACTGGGTGCCCACGGTCGCCAAACGAAGACCCGAGTTGCAGGAGAACCCGGCTTCCAATCCACCCTCCTGGATCTGGCGATCCGCTTGCAGGAGGGCGGGATCGGTCGCCGCTTGGAAGCTGAACCCCATTTGAAGGCCCACTTCCTTGAAGGCGACCGTTTCAGCCACGCCATCCGACTTGTCCGACTTGTCCGACTTGTCCGACTTGTCCGACTTGTCCGACT
>JAYVTN010000429.1:0-5666 GCA_043788785.1 Spartobacteria bacterium
CCCCATCGTCATCATGATGACCGCTTACGGATCGGTGGACGCCGCCGTGGAGGCCATGAAACGCGGGGCGTACGATTTCGTGACCAAGCCGGTGATCATCGACAAGCTGGAGATCCTCATCAACCGCGCCCTGCGTAGCCGTGAGAATGAGCGTGAAATCGTCGAACTCAAAAAGGTCGTCGAAAAGAACTTCGGGATGGAACGGATCATCGGGCATTCGGCGGCGATGGAGGAGGTCTTCGATACCATCCGCCAGGTCGCGCCCACCCGGGCCACGGTCCTTATCCAAGGGGAGAGCGGGACGGGCAAGGAACTGGTAGCCCAAGCCATCCACACCCTCAGTGGCCGGGCGAAGCCGAAATTTGTCGCTGTCCATTGTGCGGCACTCTCCCCCCAATTGCTCGAAAGCGAGCTCTTCGGCCACGAACGAGGTGCCTTCACTGGAGCCACCGAGAAACGCATTGGCCGCTTTGAGCAAGCCAACGGAGGCACGATCTTTTTGGATGAGATCGGGGAAATTGACTCCACCACGCAGGTCAAGCTCCTGCGGGTGCTTGGGGAAGAGCGTGCTTTCGAGCGGGTCGGGGGCAATACGCCCATGAAAGTCGATGTGCGGCTGGTAGCGGCCACCAACAAGGACCTGGCTCAGATGGTTTCGGAAGGCAAGTTCCGCGAAGACCTCTTTTTCCGGCTCAGCGTGGTGCCGGTGACCCTGCCACCTTTAAGAAGGCGCAAGGAAGACATCCCGATGCTGGTCAATGCCTTCCTGAAGACCTTTGCCCAGGAAAACAACAAAGCGGTCACCGAGATTACGGCCGAGGCAATGCAAGCCCTGCTGCGTTACGATTGGCCCGGCAACGTACGTGAGTTGCGTACCGCCGTTGAGCATGGGATCGTGATGGCCACCGGTCCCAAGGTGACTCTACGCGATCTGCCCGCCGCCGTTCGGCAAAACGGGGCAGGAACGCTCCCCAACGCTCCCAAATCCCTGGTGACCAAAGACAAACCTTTGGACCTGCACCACCACCAGCATCAGCTTATTAGCGAGGCCATCCAACAAACCGCAGGAAACGTGACCGAAGCGGCCCGCAAACTGGGCATCAGCCGACGCACCCTGCACAGGAAGCTCAAGGAGATGAAAGCTTCCGGCCCCGAAAACGACGACGCCCCTGCCCAGCAATCCAAAGATGTCGACTGAGAACCGGCTCCAAGAGTTTGTCCATAAGCTCGAACAGGGCGGCTGGAGCGGCCGCATCCAAGGCGCACTGCTGCTGGCCGCAGTCCTCTATGTGGCGAGCCTGTGGCTTTTCAACGAGAGTGGGTTCAAAGGCTTTTCACACGAAAAAGCCATGGAACAGGCTCAAATCGCCCGCGAACTGGCCCGCGGCCACGGGTTTTCGACCAAGATGATCCGGCCTGCGGCCCTCTGGCAGTTCGAATCCAATCAAGGCAGTTTCCCTTCCGGGCACATCCCGGACACCTTTCATGCGCCGCTGAACCCGTGGATCAACTCGTTTTTCCTGCGCCTGACCGAGGATTCCTGGACCATGGCGCCGGGCGACATCGTCTACACCAGCGACCGCCTCCTGGTTGGAGTCCAGTTGATGTTCTACTTGCTCTCGGTGGCCGTGACCTATTTCACCGCCAAACGCCTTTTCGACCATCGTTTGGCGGTCTTCACCGTTTGCCTGCTGCTCCTTTGCGAGCGGCTATGGGATTTCTCCATGTCCGGCCTGCCTCAGATGCTGCTGCTCTTCCTTTTTAGTTGCGCGGCCCACGTGATGGTACGAGCAATCGAGGCCCGTTTCCTGGGAAAATCCACCCTCCCATTCAGTGCCGCACTGGGAGCCTTATTCGGGCTCCTCGCCCTCACCCACAGCCTGACACTTTTCCTTTTGGCAGGCGCATTGATTTTTGCCCTCGTCTATTTCCGCCCCTTCGGACGCGATGCCCTCATTATTGTGGGCGTGTGCGCCCTGCTGTATTCTCCCTGGCTGGTCCGCAACTACATGGTTTGCGGCAATCCCCTCGGAATGGCGTGGTACGCCAATCTGGCTGATGTTTGCGGTTCCGAGAGCAAGGTGATGCGCACCCTTTCCCTGGACGCCCTCGTCCAGGACATCACCCCCCGGAATTTCGCACGGAAACTGCGACTCGAATTCATGGACCAAGTGGGCCGGATTTACTGGTATCTTGGCTCCATCGTGGTGGCACCTGCCTTCTTTGTGGCCCTTCTTCATGTCTTTCGGAAACCGGAAACGGCCGCGTTCCGATGGTGGATTTTGAGCATGTGGCTGGCCGGTTGTTTGGGAATGGCCGTCGCGGGACTGAGCTCGGACGAACACCAAGCGACCGCCTTGATTTGCAAGGCCAACGATCTCCACGTGCTCTTCATCCCCTTGATGTGCGCCTACGGGATGGCCTTCATAATGGTCCTCTGGAGCCGTCTGGAGATCCATCTGCGCCTCTTCCGGCTCGGCTTCCTCGGCCTGATTTTTCTCCTCTCGGCCATTCCCTTTATTTCCCAAGGCATAGACCTGATCAAAGCCCCTCGTTCCCGGGTGCAGTGGCCCCCCTACGTCCCACCTTTCATTTCCATTCTCGGCCAGTGGACGGCGCCGGAGGAAGTAATCATGTCCGATATGCCTTGGGCGGTGGCGTGGTACGCCGACCGCAAGTGCCTCTGGCTGCCCATGAGCATCGACGAATTTATCTCCCTCAACGATTACAAGCAGCTTGGAGTCCCAATTGTGGGTCTTTACCTCACCCCGATCAGCGGCAACAAATCTTTCATCAGTGAAATCAGTAAGGGCGAATTCAAGGATTGGGCTCCCTTCATTACCCGCCAAGTTAATCAAGCCAACCTCCGGGATTTCCCGCTTCATTCCGTGATCGCGCTCCCGCTGGACAATGAATGCGTTTTTTACGCCGACCGCGAGCGCTGGCAAACAACCAAACCTTGATTGACCAGCCTGATGCCCGGGATGTTCTTTGTGGGATTTTTTGCCGAATTCGGAATTGAGCGTGCGCGCCGGGCATCTTAGGCTCTGAACTTTCATGGCAACCAACCCGGCACCCACTCCTGAACAAGAAAGCTTTGAAGCCGCCATCGAACGGCTCGAAAGCATCGTAGAAGCCATGGAGTCGGACAAAATGCCTCTCGAAGAGCTACTGGTTCGCTACGAGGAAGGCATCAAACTGGTCAAGGTCTGTCAGGAAAAAATCCAAAGCGCCGAGAAGCGAATTGAACTCATCACCCGGAATGCAGCGGGTAAAGCCCAATTGACCGGGTTCGAACCCGCAGGCGAACCTCCGCTTAAGGGCGGTAAACCCGCCAATTTCGGTCCAGAGGACGTCAGGCTCTTCTGAAGCCCTCGGGCCACCCCTTTTCAATGTCTACGACCATCCTTTCCAAGATCAATTCACCCACAGACGTTAAGTCCGTGCCCGAACGCGACCTCCCGCAACTGGCCCAGGAAATCCGTGATGAACTGGTGAGCGTGCTCTCGGAGGCCAATCCCAGTTCGGTGGGCGGGCATTTGGGACCCAACCTTGGGGTTGTGGAACTCACCATCGCCCTGCATCGGGTATTCAGCACACCGAAGGACAAGTTTGTTTTTGATGTCAGCCACCAAGGCTACGTCCACAAGTTGCTGACCGGCCGCCGCGAGCGATTCAACACGATCCGCCAATACAAGGGGCTCAACGGGTTCCTGCTCCGCACTGAAAGCGAGCACGACTGCTACGGGGCCGGGCATGCGGGCACGGCCCTGAGTGCCGCCCTGGGTATGGCTGTGGGCCGCGATCGCTCCGGCTCGGATGAACACGTCGTGTGCGTGGCCGGGGATGCCGCATTTACCTGCGGGGTTAGCTACGAGGCTCTCAACAACGTGGCAGAACAGACCAAGCGCTTCATTGTCGTCCTCAATGACAATGAGTGGTCGATTGCCAAGAACGTCGGGGCCATCGCCAGCTACTTCAATAAGATCGCCACCCATCCCACCTACAATCACCTCCACGAAAAGGCTGCCCAGTTCGTCGAGATGATTGGGGGCAAACTAGCCAAAAACTTTGCCCATCGCATTGAGGCCGGGGTCAAGAACCTGATCCTTCCAAGCGTCATTTTCGAGGAGCTCGGCCTCCGCTACTACGGGCCCATCGACGGTCACGACATTCCCCTGCTCATCCGTACCTTCGAATTCCTCAAAACCCAGAACGAGCCCGTTTTGCTCCACATCCTCACCCAGAAAGGCAAGGGATACGCTCCCGCTTTGGAGCAACCCGACAAGTTCCATGGACTGGGTAAATTCGAAGCCCTTACAGGCAAAACGGCCTCCACAGTTTCACCAACTTACGCTGAAATTTTCGGCAAAACGCTTTCCAAGTTTGCCCAATCCAATAACAAGATTTGCGCAATTACCGGGGCCATGCCCAGCGGCACGGGTTTGGGCTATTTCGCCAAGGAGCATCCGGACAAGTACTTCGATGTGGGGATTGCCGAGGAGCACGCCGCCCTGTTTGCCGCTGGCCTGGCCGTGCAAGGCTTCAAGCCCTTCCTGGCTATCTACTCAACCTTCATGCAGCGCGCCTATGACATGATTGTCCATGACATTGCGCTCCAAAACCTCAATGTGGCCCTTTGCATGGACCGCGGCGGCCTCAGCGGCGACGATGGCCCAACCCACCACGGGCTTTTTGACATCGGCTATCTGCGTCACATCCCCAACCTCGTCCATATGCAGCCCAAGGACGAGGACGAGTTCGTTGACATGCTTTGGACCATGGCCAATTACCAGGGAGGCCCAACCGCCATCCGTTACCCGCGCGGCGCCGGAACCGGTGCGGTCCCCAAGGCCGAGCCGCGCTTGCTCGAGATCGGCAAAGCCGAAGTTCTCAAGCATGGCACCCAGGTTGCCATCTTTGGTTTAGGCGGAATGTGCAGCATGGCCGGGGAGGCAGCCCAGGCCTTGGAAGCTCAGGGCATCAGCACCGCAATCATCAACCCCCGCTGGATCAAACCTTTGGATGCCGGCACCATCGAGTTCTTCGGCCGCACCGTGGATGTCATCTGCACCATTGAAGACCACGTCCTCCATAACGGCTTCGGTTGCGCCGTCATCGAGCACCTCAATGATGCGGGGGTCCAAACCCCGGTTGTCCGGGTGGGTTGGCCCGACCAATTCATTGAGCATGGTTCGGTTGATATTCTGCGTCAGAAGCACGGCCTCACTGCAGCAGCCGCGGTTGAGAAGATCCTCGCTTTGCTCCAGCAAATGGCTGTCGGCGGTACGGCTCCCAAATCCGCAGCTTAAAGCCTGGAGCGGGAACTAGCCGGCCTCCCTGCGCGCGGACATCGGTGCCCCGGCAAGTGAGCCCCGGACGTCTGGCTGCAAATTTTGGGGTGATATCCGGTTAACGAAAAGCCGTCACTGAGAGGCGCGGGGCCGGTCGGCCCCGAACCCGGCCCCCACCCGACCCAACGGGCCCCATCTCCCCTGATAAGGTGGCAGACACGAATGGCACTAAGTTAAGGGCGATTTAGGATAAAAAAGCTCGCAGAAGCGGCGACACTCTGTTAACTATATGAATGCCCCAAACCACCCCTTTCTTCAAGGAATTCGGCCGCTTGCTTTTCGGTCGCCAAGCCGTTCGGAGCGCCATCTCCA
>JAYVTN010000430.1:0-3047 GCA_043788785.1 Spartobacteria bacterium
CCGACGACCCTGGGGCCGGCCTATCGGACGGGTGTTTGGTCCGGGCTCTCGGTGATCTGTGCGAGGCTGGTCTGGAGCTTGCCTCCACGCCAGTAGCCCAATTGGATTTTGGCCCCGACCCCGGCGGCGGCAAGCCCTCGACGCAAATCCGCGGTGTTGGTGACCGTTTTACCATCCAGTTGGCGGATGATATCGCCTGGCTGGATTCCTGCCAGTTGCGCGGGCGAGTTGGGAACCACGTCGTGGATCAGGGCCCCGTGCTTGTCGGGTGCCCGGAACTGGGTTGCCCAGTCCTCGTTCATGTCCTCCATGATTACGCCCAAAAACGGGACCACCACCCGGCCCTTGGCGATGATGCTTTCCATCGCACGACGCGCGGTGTTGGAGGGAATCGCAAAGCTGATTCCCAGCCATCCCCCCGTTTCGGAGTAGATCGCGCTGTTGATGCCGATGACCTCACCGCGCAAGTTCAGGAGCGGCCCTCCGGAGTTGCCTTGGTTAACAGCCGCATCGGTTTGCAGGAACTCCACCCCGTTGTCCCGGAAAGAGCGTCCTTTGGCGCTGATGATGCCTTGGGTGACGGTTTCCTGGAGCCCAAACGGGTTCCCAACGGCAAACACCATTTGGCCTACATGGACCTGGTCGGAGTCTCCCAAAGGCAAGGCGTCCAGCTTGGGGGCTTTGATTTTGAGCACGGCAATGTCCGTCTGTGTGTCGGCGCCGACCAGCTGCGCGGGGATAAGTTGGCCATCGGTTGTTTGCACCACAATCTCGTTCATGCCCGCCACCACATGGGCGTTGGTGAGCACATGGCCCTCCTTGGAGACGATGACGCCCGAGCCCAAGGAGCGCTTGACCGGGGCCGGCGCCCCCAGTTGCCGACGTATCACACTCTCGAAGGGGTCCATCGGAGGCGTGCCCCTGGAGCGTACACAGACCACCGAAGGCACGACAGTGCCGATAAGCTTGCTGTACTCGGCATCGATGGCCGCCAGCAATTGCACATCCTTGATATCCAGTCGGGGGTGCTGCACCGGGGTAAACTGCTCGGAGACCCGGCTTCCGCCCGCGCGTAGTCCCGTCCACCGGTAGTAGCCGAAGATAAAGAGCCCTGCCAGGAGCAGAACAAATACGATGCGCCGTGTCATTCCCGCAAATCAGGCGAGAGCCCGCCTCCAGTGCGAGACTTTTCCCATATGTTTCTCATAGTCATCCCTTTAGCAACGGCCTAACTGACCTGGGCCAAGGTCAGTTTGAGCCCGTGGGCCAGCAACGCCTTGAAGCCCCGGTTCGGTTCGGATTGGAGCCCGGGATCGGCTTCCATCAATGCCAGCGCGTATTGGCGGGCCAGTTGCATCAAATCGGCATCCGCTAGCACGTCGCCCAGCTTAAGCGGGGGCAACCCACTCTGGGCGGTGCCCAGGATATCGCCGGGCCCGCGCAAGCGCAGGTCGGCTTCGGCAATCTCGAAGCCGTTGAGGGTTTCCGACAGGATCCGCAGCTTATCGGCGGCGACCTCGTCTTCGGGCCCTTTGGCCGTCAACAGGATACAATAGCTCTTGTGGGTACCGCGCCCGATCCGGCCGCGGAGCTGGTGAAGTTGGGCCAGCCCAAAACGGTCGGCATTTTCGATGAGCATGATATTGGCATTGGGCACGTCGATGCCCACCTCGATCACCGTCGTGGCGATCAGGACCTTGGTCTCCCCCGCCCTGAACCGTTCCATGATGGAGTCCTTTTCCTCCGGAGGCACCCGGCCATGCAACAATTCGCACCGCAATGGCGCCAACAAGCGCTGCCACTTTTCGAACTCGGCTACCGCGGCCTTGGCCTCCAGCTTTTCAGATTCATCGATGAGCGGATAGACCACATACGCCTGTCTGCCCTTCTCCAAATGCTGGCGGATAAAGTCGACCGCTTCCGGCAGCTTGGTCGAAGGCCGGGCCGCAGTGATGATTTTGCCGCGATCCGCCGGCATCTCATCCAAGGTACTGACATCCAAGTCCCCGAACACTGTCATGGTCAAGGTACGGGGGATGGGCGTGGCTGTCATCACGAGCACATCAGGCGCCAAGCCTTGATCGCGCAACCGGGCCCGTTGGAGGACTCCGAACTTGTGTTGTTCATCGATAATGGCCAGCCCCAACCGGCTGATCCCTGCGCCCTCATACAATAGGGCATGGGTACCCACAAAAATCTGCGGCTCCCCTCCGGCCAGAGCGGGAGCTTTGGGGCGCCCGGCCGATGGGGCTCCTGGGTTTTGCGGCAAATCGCCGCGATCCGGGACTGTTCGGAGGTCCTCGCACGGCTGGAGCGAGCCGCCCTGGGGGACCGACCCCGTGCCTGTGCTCACCATTTCTGCGTGGGCAAACAGCGGGAGCGTTCCCGTGTCTTCTTTGCGCGATCCCGTCCGGAGCGCGATCCCGAGTCCCAAGGGGTCCAGGAGCCGTTTGAAGTTGAAATAATGTTGCTCGGCTAAGATCTGCGTGGGTGCCATCAGCGCCGCTTGATAGCCGGCTTCGACAGCCAAGAGCATCGCGCTTAAAGCCACCAAGGTCTTGCCCGAACCCACGTCGCCGTGCAGCAGGCGGTTCATCGGACGTGGCGCTTGGAGATCTGCCCGGATCTCCGCGATCGCCCGCTTCTGGGCCCCGGTAAGCTCGAAGGGCAACCCCTCGTGAAGCTGCTCCATCAGGTGACCCGGTCCGCAATGCGCTTCTCCGAGTTGGGTGCGGATGGCGCTGCGCTTGGCGGCTACGCACAGCTGCAAGGCGAAGAATTCCGTGAGCACCAGATGACGGCGGGCCTGCCCCATCGCATCCCAATCGGGCGGGAAATGGATTTGGCGCAAAGCTTGCCCCCGGGAAACGGGATCCAAGCCCTGCGGCAGTAGCTCCTCCAATGACTCATCCCCAAGGCGCTCCAAGGTGTCCCAAATGATCCCGCGCAGGACCCGTGCCGAGAGTCCTTCTGTGGCCTTGTGGACAGGGGTGATGCGTTGCAAGTGCACCGAAGGCCCTTTTTCCTCTTCCTCGACGACTTCAAAC
>JAYVTN010000431.1:0-4748 GCA_043788785.1 Spartobacteria bacterium
CGGACCGGCGGCTACGCCATCCTCTCGCGCTTGACCGATAAAGCACGCGCCGACATCGCAGGTACGATCGGCGAATACCATACCGATTGTCCACTGGACCACATGCTTCTGGATTGGAAAGGCGTCGAGTACGCCGAGGTGCGCCAAGCCCTCCAAGCCAACGCAACCGACGAGGAAATCGCAAAGTACCTCGACACGCACGGGACGCCCAAGACCCCCGAAGAAATCCAGGCCTGGTCGAACAGTGCGGATCAGGCGACCATACACGGCGATCCAGACAAGGGAGCCTGGTATGATGGCGAATGCCAAAAGCTCGGGCTCGATCCCGCGACTACCACCCTCTTCCAGTGGCTCGAAGCCGATGACCGCGCGAGTTACTCGAAATAACTCACGCCTCCGCCGTCTCGCGAGGTCTCAGCGATGGGGCCGTGGCCTGGGCTTCCAGCCCATGGGCCATTGTGCTCCATCGCACCCCCGCAATTTAGCCTTACTTCGCGCACTCCCATACCCGACACGGGCGGGCCACAACGACCCGGTACGGCGAGCGGCAGAGGAAACTGGAAGGGACCGCCTCACGCAACGAGCGCAACTGCCCAAACGCCTCGGGTGGTTTATGCTGCGTCTGAGACGCGCAGGCCGAACTCTTCGATGGATCCGGCCTGTATCGCTGTCCGCAAAAGCCCCCTGAGACGCCCCTCCTCCCGGACGCTTTCGACACTGGTACGCATACCGTTTGGCACTGTACCGAACCGGGTCTCCAAAGCCTCCAGAACGGCCGCCTGCAACCCCTCGGCAGCTCCCTCCTGACGGCCCTCCTGACGGCCCTCCTGACGGCCTTTCTGGCGGATTTGTTCGGCGAGAGTCATAGCTGTTGACCGGGTAGCGTGCCTAAGCATGCTGACCTTACGGTCAAAGGCCTCGTTGTCAATGTCGGCTTCCAGCATGTAACGGATCAGCATTTCAAGTGTCTCCGGGGGCACCTTTTCCATGAGACTCTCATCCCAGACTGCATCCGACAACAAGCTGCCCACCCGTTCCGCTTTCATGGCCCTTAAAATCAGGATCCCCGCTGGGGTACCGCCGAGAGCGTCGAAGGGCACGGCCGCAAGCTGGATCAACCGGAACGCGAAATCCGGAATAAACCCGCTCAAGCCAACCTCCATCCCGGCAGGCACCTCCAACAAGCTGGCAAACTGCGATGAGAGCCGCCAGAGCTCGGAATTCTGCGCTAACACCACTGGCACAATCACCGGCAAACGGGCGCGCGGGTTATTTTTGAGCCGGCTTTCCCAGATCCGCACCATGTAACGCAGCAACCGGAGGGCCAAATGGGGGTCCTCCTTAACCTGGTGTTCAAAAAGGACGTACAAAAGACAATCACCTGATCCCACGGGCGCCGAAAACAACAAATCGCTTTCCGCATGGCGATATTGGGAGTCTACAAATGTGCCTGGCTCCAGGCGCAACCGGCCCCAGTCAATCACCGCTGCGATGTCGCGCGGCAGTTCATTGCTCAGAAATCCAGCTGCGTTTCCCGGATCGCCGAAGCCAACCTTGAAAAGCTTATCGTGCGGCTGATGAATGCCCTCTCTACCCATGGGCGCACCATCGCCCCTGAAACGAGAAGGCGAAACCCGAAGATCGCCTACGCACTTAGTGTAAGGAGCCCACCTAGGGCCGTGGAACCGGGGCACGGTAGAGCGTGGCGCGTTACCGCACCTGGGTCACCCCTTCGGAACGGCGCAGAGCGTGCAGAGTAGCAGAGGCCGCTGGGATAGGAGCAGGATCAAGGACGCGCTTTAGATTGAACCAGTCGCGCAGCGAAGGGATCAGGGGCGCCAAATGGCTTCGTCCTCAAGGCCGGGGCGGCCCACCAGCCGCTCATGTGGACCGAACCGCGCCTTGTAAGCAGTCGAAGGACAAGCCGCCACGCAAAAGCCCATGTATAGATGACTTCCACCCCGGGAGCGCACCCAGTCGATTTCAAAAAGGACACTGGCGGTTCCCAACGAGAGATGACTCCATTGCGGGTCGTGGAAGAAGTAGATGGAGCTGAGCGCGTCTGGGGTTTCATCAACCAATCCCACGGCCACCAACCGGGATCCATCATAGTAATCGATCTCTCGCGCACACGGGTGAGGAATGCAAAACGTCTCCGCGTACTCTTCAAGGGTCTGGGCACCGGGCTTCCATCCGCGGGAACGCTCGCGCACGGCGTGCCACGCTTGATGAAGCTCGAAACGGACGTGATCGGCCTTCGGCGTACGCACCTCCACCCGCAGATGCGAACACTGGCGCAGCACACGCCTCTGACTCTTACTGGGACGGAATCCCGCGACGGGCACCCGTAAGGAAACGCATTGGCTACAACCAGCACAGACTGGCCGAAAATACTGATACCCAAACCGGCGCCACCCGTGTTCGAGGAGGGATTGGGTCTCTTGCGGGCTGACCCCGGTCATGACCCGGTATTCCATGGTGGAAGTTTCCCCGGGCAGATACCCGCACTCTTCGGCAGATTGCTCGATATGGAAATGCACTTGGGCCATGGCGTCGCGAGCTCAATCTTACGCTAATCCCGAGGTGTGTGGACAATCTGCAATTGACGCGGTTGCGCAAGGACTGACGCCATAGCGCCGCAAAAGGACCAAAGGGACCTAAAGGACGAGAGGGAGTACCTGTCCCTTGGGTCCCATCACGACTGCCCCTAGGCTCGCGCCTAAATCTCCGGATCGCTCTCGGTCCGCACTAGCGGACGTAGGAACTCTGCGATGGCGGCCGTGGATTCCTCCAACGTGAGCTTGTCGGTACGCACCTCCAAATCCGGGCTCTCCGGTGCTTCATAAGGCGCGCTGATCCCCGTAAACTCCAGGATCTCACCGGAACGGGCTTTCTTGTAGAGACTCTTGGGATCGCGCTCCTCGCACACTTCCAGCGGCGCATTGACGTACACCTCGACAAATTCGCACCCGCCTTCCATGGCGATTTCGCGGGCCCGCCGCCGGTCCACCCGGTACGGGGAAATGAATGCCGTGATGACCACCAGCCCGGCATCCGCCATTAAGCGGGCCACCTCGGCCACCCGCCGGATGTTCTCGACGCGGTCTTCATGGGAGAAGCCAAGGTTGGAGTTCAACCCGTGCCGGATGTTATCGCCATCGAGGATGTACGTGTGCATCCCGATGTTGAAGAGTTCGCGATCAAGGGCCCTCGAGATCGTCGATTTGCCCGAACCGCTCAAGCCCGTCAGCCAAACGATGGCGCCACGGTGCGCGTTGCGCAATGAACGGCGTTGCGGGGTGACATCCCCTTCGCTCCAAAAGATGTTTTGGGACTTGGTCTTGGTGCGGTCGGTATAGGTCCCGCCGAAGATGATGCCGCCGCCAGCGACCTGCCGGTTATCGACGATGATGAAGCGCCCCATGATGGGCAGACGGTCATGGTTATCCATGACCAACGGCGCGCGGGTCTTGATCGTGATCTCGGCCACGTCGTTGCGGGCCACATAGTTGCGGGTCTGGCCGACGGCTTCTAGGGTGGCGGCATCGATGACACGGTCCACGGAAACCAGTTCGCACTCGATCTCCTGGGTGGTGAGCTTGAGCTTGTAGCGTTCGCCGACGACCAGGTTGTTCTTGCCCATCCAGAACAGGTTGGCTTTGAAATGCTTGGACTCGATCGGGGTATCCGATTCCGAGGATGCCACGTGCCCGCGTTCGACAAAGATCTGCTCAGTCAAGGTCACCCCCACGCTCTCGCCCGCATACGCGATATCTGATTGCGGCGCCCGCCAACGCTCGATGCTGGCGACCACACTGGTCTTGTTGTTGGGCGAAAACACCAGGCGATCGCCTACCTTCAATGTGCCGGATTCAATCCGCCCAGCGATGATGCGCCGCTCGTCGAAACGGTAGATATCCTGGACAGGGAAGCGCAGCGGCAATTCTTGGAGGGTTTTTGGGGACTCGAACTGGTCGAGCATGTCCGTGATGGAGGGGCCCTTGTACCAAGGCATTTGCGGGGCTCCTTGGGTTGCCACATTGAGGCCGTTGCGCGCGGAGATCGGGACGAACGAGCGGGCTTCGAGTCCGATCTGGGCGAGGAACCCCTTATACTCGGCCACCACGGCGTTGAAGGTCTCTTCGCTGTAGTTGACCAGATCCATCTTGTTGACGGCTACCACCACCTGCTTGATGCCCAGGAGGCTTAGCAGATATCCGTGCCGGCGGGATTGTTCACGCACTCCCTCGTTGGCTGCGATCAAGAGGACGGCCGCATCTGCGCTGGCGGCCCCGGTAATCATGTTCTTGAGGAACTCCTTGTGACCGGGAGCATCGATGATCACGTACGGACGCTTCTCGGTGCGGAACTGGATCTGGGTCGTGTCGATCGTGATGTTCTGCTCCTGCTCCTCCAACAACGCGTCCAAAAGAAACGCGTACTCGAACTCCATGCCCTCCTCGCGACAGGCATTCTGGATTTGCTCCACTTTGCCTTCCGGCAGTGAATTGGTGTCGTAGAAGATCCGTCCGATGAGGGTCGATTTACCATGATCGACATGCCCCACAAAGACGACCTTCAGCCGGCGATCTTCTGCCTGCGGAATACGGGTTGCGGAATACGGGTCGGCGGCGGGGGGGTGCGGGGTGCTCACGGCGGATTGCGGCTCGGAAAGGGTGGTGTTGGACATCGGAAAAGGGGTGGGTTCTGGATCTCAGGAAGCCGCGGGTTACATGAAGCCTTTGGCG
>JAYVTN010000432.1:0-10371 GCA_043788785.1 Spartobacteria bacterium
GCCCCGGGATCCGGCCACCGGCCATGTGACCGGACAGATTTATGTGCTCTGGCTGGTTCTGGTGACCAAATTCAGCGACATGGGCGCCTATGTCACCGGCTCACTCTTTGGCAAACACCTGCTCGTACCGCACATCTCCCCGAAAAAGACCTGGGAAGGCTTTTTCGGCGCCCTCGTTTTTTCGACAGCCGGCGCGTGCGGGTTCCTTGCTTTGATCCCCGAGCGGCTCTCAGCCCTCAAGCAACACGATGCCATTGTATTGGGAATCGTCCTCGGGTTTGCTGCCATTGTCGGGGACCTGGCCGAATCCATTGTCAAACGCAGCACCGGGGTCAAGGATTCGGGGAGCTTTCTCCCCGGGATTGGCGGGGCGTTGGATCTGATTGATTCGATCCTCTTCACGGCCCCGCTGCTCTACTTCTACCTGCGGTTTGTGGTGGGAATCGCATGAGAAAGCGTCGCGTCGTCGTGTTAGGGGCCACCGGTTCCATCGGCCAGAGTGCCCGCAAAGTGGCCCGGGACATTCCTGGGCGCATGGAAATCGTTGGGATGTCGGCCCATTCCAATGTGGATAAGCTCCACGCTGCGGCCCAGGACTTCCCCAACGCGCGGCTGTGCGTTTCCGGCGGGGGCGGAGAAGAGGGCTTAGTCGAACTGGCCACCCTGCCGGACGCGGACATGGTGCTGATAGCCATTGTGGGCACGGGCGGCCTTGCACCAGCACTGGCGGCGATCGAAGCGGGAAAGGATATCGCAGTGGCCAGCAAGGAGATCTTGGTCATGGCCGGGCAAATCGTGATGGAAGCTGCCCGTCGCAAGGGGGTCCAGGTGTTGCCTGTCGATAGTGAGCACAATGCCATCTTCCAGTGCATGGAGGGCCGGAGCCCGGCAGACGTCAAACGGCTGATCTTGACGGCCAGCGGCGGTCCCTTCCGGAAGCTGCCCGCATCCGAACTCGAGCACGTCACCTTGGAGCAAGCCCTCAAGCACCCGACCTGGGACATGGGGCGCAAGATCACGATCGATTCGGCCACCCTCTTCAACAAGGGCCTGGAGATGATCGAAGCGCGCTGGCTTTTCAATGTCGAAATGCCTCGCGTGGACGTGATTGTGCATCCCCAGAGCATTGTCCACTCGATGGTCGAATTCATCGACAGCTCCATCCTGGCACAGCTCTCGACCCCCGACATGTGTTTCCCCATCCAGTACGCGGTCACATGGCCCGAACGGGTGCCCAACTCCCTGCCCCCCTTGGATTTCCTCACGTTGGCCCGCCTAGAGTTCGAAGCGCCCCGTTACGCGGATTTCCCGGCTTTAAATTTGGCGCGCTGGGCCGGGGAAAGCGGCGGCACGCTGCCGGCCGTGCTCAACGCGGCCAACGAGGTCGCTGTGAGCGGATTTATCGAAGGGCGCCTCTCATTCCCGGGCATTTGGCGGACCGTCGAGCGCGTTATGCGTGAGCATCATTTGGTGGCCAACCCCGATCTGGAAGCTATCTTGGAAGCCGACCGTTGGGCAAGGGTCCGGGCTAACCAACTCTGAACGAATTTCTTTGGAAGCTGTCCCCCTGTCGCGGTCCTTTGTGGAAAAACTCTTTTTATGGTCTTAAACGCTCTTAAATTCCTCTTCATCTGTTTGGAGGTGGTCGTCCTCTTCAACCTGATGATCATCGTCCATGAACTCGGCCATTTCCTGGCCGCCCGCTGGAGGGGGCTCGTGATCGAGAAGTTCGGGATCTGGTTCGGCAAGCCGCTCTGGGAGAAGAAGATCGGCGGGGTTACCTACAGCTTGGGCTCGATCCCGGCTGGCGGCTTCGTCGCCCTGCCCCAGTTGGCCCCCATGGAAGTCATGGAAGGCAAAGTGGAAGCCGACCGCAACCAGTTGCCCCCTATCTCGGTGCTGGACAAAATCATCGTGTCCATTGCAGGCCCGCTTTTCAGTCTGTTGCTGGCAATCTTCTTTGCCGTGCTGGTTTGGGGAGTCGGTCGACCCGTTAGCGAATCGGAGACGACCACGACGGTCGGTTTCGTAATGCCGAAGTCGCCCGCCGAGGACGTGGGGCTCCGAGCCGGGGACAGGATCCTCAAAGTGGACGGGGAGCCAGTGAACCGCTGGAACGGCATGGGCAAGGATAGCATCACGTGGCGGATTATCCGCAGCGAAGGGGAGACCATCTCCCTTGAGGTCGAACGCCAAGTCGAGGGGAAACCCACCCTGCTTACTTTCGAGCCAAAGCCTCAATTGCCTGAAACCAAGGTTTGGAACCGCAAGGGCCTGCGCCAGATCCAGATTTATCCCGCCGAAGCACCCGTGGTGGGTGAAATCGTAGCCGGCACGAGCGCGGCCGAGTCGGGCCTGATGCCTAAAGATGCCATTGTGGCTGTGAACGGCAAACCCGTTTACAACATCTTGGATCTCTCGGACATGGTGGGCAAAGCCAAAGGGGAACCCGTTCGCCTCGGCGTCGAGCGTGCCGGACAACGGGTGGAAACAGGCCCGATCCGGGTCAACGGGGCTATCGTGCGGGAACTCGTGAAAGGATTCCCGGCCGAAGCTGCCGGACTCCAACCCGGGGATCGTGTGGTAGCGCTCAACGGGGAACCGGTGGCCTCAGCCAGCAAACTGACCGAGACCGTTCGCGGGAACGGCACACAGCCCGTCAAGCTGAGCGTCACCCGGGCCGGCAAGCCCATGGACGTGACCCTCACGCCGGCTGCCGCAGAAGGCCAAGACAAGCCAATGATCGGCGTGGCCTGGGAGGACGATTCGGGCATCGTCTTCGATTCACGCGGACGCACGACCCTGGCCCATCCCAACCCCATCGAGCAATTACGCAAAGGGGCTATGTCCATTTTCGAAACCATGGGAGCCATCATATCCAAGAAATCGGATGTGAAACTCCAGCACATGGGCGGGCCGGTGATGATGATGCGGGTCTACTACAGCTTCTTCCAGATGGATTTCGCCGACGGCTGGCGTCTCGCGTTCTGGTTTAGCGTGGTCCTCAACATCAACCTCGCCA
Source organism: Spartobacteria bacterium (assembly GCA_043788785.1). Lineage (GTDB taxonomy): Bacteria > Verrucomicrobiota > Verrucomicrobiia > Chthoniobacterales > Chthoniobacteraceae > CAIURC01. Next base: position 3,023 of record JAYVTN010000432.1, read on the forward strand.
TGCTCAACATGTTGCCCATCCCCGTCCTCGATGGCGGCCACATCACCTTGGCCCTCATCGAAGGGATCCGGCGCAAACCCGTCAACACCCGCTTCCTGGAGATCGTCCAGACCGGGTGCGCGGTCATGATCATCGGATTTATGGTCTATATCCTCTTCTTCGACGTGCAGGATATGTTCGCAGGCAGCGGCCCAAAGCGGGCCCGGCCCAAACCCGTGCCGGTTGAACCCCAGAAATGAAGTACTGCGATTCCTTGTTTTCGCCCCGGCGCCGTCAGACGCGCGAGGTGCAGATCGGCCCGGTGTCCGTGGGAGGCGACAACCCGGTCCGGGTCCAGTCGATGCTCACCTGTGATACCATGGATACGGCGGCCTGCATCGCCCAGACCCTGGATCTGGTGGCCGTAGGATGCGAGATCGTCCGGATCACGGCGCCCACGCTCAAGGATGCGGCCAACCTCGAACACATCCTCGCAGGCTTGCGCCAGCGCGGATGCCAGGCGCCCATCGTTGCCGATATCCACTTCAAACCCGATGCGGCAATCGAAGCCGCCAAATGGGTAGAGAAGGTGCGCATCAATCCCGGCAACTACGCCGACAGCAAGAAATTCAAGGTCATCGAGTACACCGACGAGCAGTACGCCGCCGAGCTGGAACGCATCCGGGAACGGTTTACGCCGCTCGTGCAAGCGCTCAAAGCCCGCAACGTCGCCATGCGGGTCGGCACCAATCACGGCTCGCTCTCCGACCGCATCATGAACCGCTTCGGCGATACGCCTTTGGGCATGGTCGAAAGCGCATTGGAATTCGCCCAGATTGCCCGGGATTTGGATTACCACAATTTCGTCTTCTCGATGAAATCCTCCAATCCGAAGGTCATGATCGAGGCCTACCGGTTGTTGGTCGCCCGTCTGGACGAGGCCGGGCCGGATTGGAATTACCCCATTCATCTGGGAGTCACCGAAGCCGGAGACGGGGAGGACGCCCGGATCAAGAGCGCGATCGGGATTGGCAGCCTCTTGGCGGATGGCATCGGCGATACGGTGCGGGTCTCGTTGACAGAAGATAGCGTCCACGAGATTCCCGTGGCGCAAGCCCTTGCGGCCCGGGCCTGCACCCATGCCGGTTCTGCCCTGGGCGTGGCTGAAATCCCAGTGACATGGGATCCCTTCAGCTATCGCCGACGTGCGTCCACCCGCATCGAGCGTGGCGCAATCCGGGTCGGGGGCGAAGAATTGGTGCGGGTGGCCGTGCGTGAAACCAGTTTTGCCCAGATCGCCCATAAGCTGCCCTCCATGGGTGATTACCAGCCCGAGCTTGTCTATGAGCGGGCCGACATCACCGAAGTGGATCCCCGCGACGACGCGGCTCTTCTTCGAATCAACGCAACCTCGCATTCTCTCCTAGTCACCGTCGCCGACTCGGTCGATCTCCCCGTGACCGTCGCCTTCCGCCTATTGGCTTCCAAACTCCAAGAGCGCCATCCTATCCTGCTCAAAGACGTTTTGCGGCCCGCCCCGGCGGACTCGGATTTTCTTTCCAACCTGCTTACCGCAGCCATGAACATCGGGGCGCTGCTTTGCGATGGAATCGGCGACGCCATCCTTGTCCAAGGCGAAACGGCACCCGGACAAGCCCTGCGCCTGAGCTACAACACGCTTCAAGCCGCCGGATCCCGCATCTTCAAAACCGATTATGTGGCCTGCCCGAGCTGCGGCCGCACGCTCTTTGATCTCCAAACCACTACGGCACGCATCAAAGCGGCCACCCTGCATCTCAAGGGCGTGAAGATCGCCATCATGGGTTGCATTGTTAACGGCCCAGGAGAAATGGCCGACGCCGACTTCGGCTACGTGGGAGGAGCCCCCAACAAGGTCAATCTATACGTCGGTAAAACCGCCGTAAAATTCAATATCCCCGAAGTGGACGCCGTTGACCGGCTCAAGGATCTCATCAGCGAGCACGGCAAGTGGGTGGAGCCGTAATTGGGGGCTGGGAAGAGGGACGCCGGACAGTGGGTCTTTCGCCGGGATGCAGCCGTTAGCATCCGTTGGCACCCCTTCGGCACCTGTTGGGGCTGGGAGCGGGATCGCCGCGATTGACGCCCAAACGGGGCCACCGCATACCAGCCCAGGGGGTGCAACCCTCGGGATAGCGGTGACGAAACCGGCGTTCTGAAGGAACGCCGCATATGGGTGGATTGGCGGCGTATTCGCCATCCGACAATCCGCGGGGTGCCTCCAGAACTCGTCTTGGGTATCATACATGGGGGCCAACCCAGGGCAGGGAACAAGGATAGTGTTTCAGAGAAGCTGCTTTTCCTCAGGCCTCCCGCCTCATAATGTAAATAGCTCCGCTCCCGTGCCGCTCCGAGAAAATCTTCCCATGCTCTATCCGCGTCTTTCCGCCGTATTGGCCGTTATTTCCTTCCAGCTTGCCCCGTTGGGCGCGGCCCAGGAGAAGTTGAGTTTCAACCGCGACATCCGGCCGATTCTTTCTGACAAATGCTTTGCCTGCCACGGCACCGACGCGAAGCACCGGGACTCGGGCCGCCGGTTAGACACTCCGGAGGGGGCCTATGTGCAGACCGATGGCATCATCGCCATCAAGCCTGGCGACCTTGACAAGAGCGACGCCTGGGTGCGCATCACCAGCGAGGACAAGGACGAGAAGATGCCCCCGCCCAAGTCGCACAAGCTTCTCTCCAAAGAAGAAAAGGAACTCATCGGCAAGTGGATCAAGCAGGGGGCCGGTTATCAAAAGCAGTGGGCTTTTGAAGCTCCACTCAAGGCCGCGCCGCCAGCGGTTAAGGCGGCTGATCGCGTCCACAATCCCATTGACGCGTTTCTTTTTGGACGTCTTGAACAACTCGGACTCGCGCCCTCGCCCCAGGCCGACAACCCCACCCTCATCCGACGCGCGACGCTGGCGATCACCGGGCTGCCACCAACCCCGCAGGAGGTTGACGCCTTTCTCGCCGACCCTAAACCGGACGCCTATGGCCGACTGGTGGATCGGCTGCTGGCTTCGCCGCGTTTTGGCGAGCACATGGCGCACTGGTGGCTCGATCTCGCCCGTTACGGCGACACCCACGGCCTGCATCTCGACAATGAACGGCAGATGTGGCTTTATCGCGATTGGGTCATTGGAGCCTTCAATCGCAACCTGCCCTTCAGCGAGTTCACCATCGAACAACTCGCCGGCGATCAACTCCCGAATGCGACGCCCGACCAGATCATTGCCAGTGGATTTAACCGCTGCAACGTAACCTCCAGCGAGGGCGGCGCGATTCCTGCGGAATTCCTCTACCGTTACGCTGTGGATCGCACGGCGACCACTTCGGCCGTTTGGATGGGGCTCACCGCCGGCTGTGCGGTTTGCCACGACCACAAGTTCGATCCCATTTCCCAGAAGGAATTCTACCAGCTCTACGCCTTTTTCAATAGCGCCGCCGATCCCGCGATGGACGGCAACGCGCTGCTCACCCAACCCATCCTCAAGCTCGCCCCGCCCGAACAGATAAAGCGCCTGGCCGCTCTTAATGCCCAACTTGCAGCGGTGGAGAAGCAGCGCCTGGATACGGTTGGAAAACTCGTCTACAAAGATCCCGCAACGCTGGTCCCTGCACCCCCGGCCAAGGAAGAGGAGACGTTGATCATCGATGATGACTTTCCCACGGGCTCAAAGCCGACCTTCCATCCGGGCGGACCCGTGTGGAAGACCAAAAATGAGGGCCCCGTGGCCAGCGGCACGCGAGCCCTGCAAATTAGTGGCAAGGAGGTCACCCAAGATTATTACGAGGGCGGCGCGGTGCCGATCACAGTGGCCCCCGGCGCGCGCTTCACAGTGAGCGTTTTTATCGACCCGGCGGACTCGCCGCGCGCGGTGATGATCCAATTCAACACCGGCGGCAAGTGGGGCCATCGCGCGCTGTGGGGTGATGACAAGGCCATCCCCGGGTGGGGCACTCCGGGCACGGGCGAACGCTTCGTGGCCGGGCCGCTGCCGACAGCGGGCAAATGGACGGAACTCGAAGTGACCGCGGAAAAACTCGGCCTCAAATCGGGCGATCAAATCACTGGGATCGCCTTCACGCTACATGGTGGCACGGCGATGTTCGACGCGCTGGGCATGACGTCGCGCATCGATGAGGCCAACGACCCGTCGAGATCCCTTCTGGCTTGGAGCCACGAGCGTGAAGGCAAAGACACGCAAGGGCTTCCTGGCGATCTCAACAAGGTCCTCAAAAACGTGCCCCTGGCCAAGCGCACTCCTGCGCAACTCAAACAAGTGCGGGACTACTATCTTGGGAACGTATGCGCCGCTACCAAGCCGCTTCTCGCGCCCGTTGAAGCCGAAATCGCCTTGCTCAAAAAAGAGCGCGACGACCTCGACAAATCGACGCCCGGGACCTTTGTCATGAAGGACTTGGATAAGCCGCGCGACAGTTTCGTGATGGTCCGCGGAGCTTATGACAAGCCGGGCGAGAAAGTGCAGCCCGGCACCCCTGCGGTGCTTCCCCCGCTGAGCACGCAAAACCCGAAACGGCTCGATCTCGCGCGCTGGCTTGTGGCTGACAATCATCCGCTCACCGCGCGCGTGGCCGTCAATCGGTTCTGGCAGCAATTCTTCGGCGTCGGCCTAGTGAAGACCTCGGCCGACTTCGGCTCGCAAGGGGCAGCGCCGAGCCATCCCGAACTCCTCGACTGGCTGGCGGTGAGCTTCCGGGAAGGCGGCTGGGACATCAAGCGTTTGGTCAAGGAGATGGTGTCCTCCTCCGCGTGGATGCAATCCTCCCGGGTGACGCCCGAACTGCTCGCCCGGGATCCGGAAAACCGCTTGTTAGCCCGCGGCCCGCGCGTGCGCTTGAACGCCGAGGCGGTCCGCGACGAGGCGCTTTTTGTCTCCGGCCTGCTGGTGGAAAAGCTCGGAGGCAAAGGGGTGAACTCTTACCAGCCGCCAAACATCTGGGAGCCCGTCGGCTACAAGGACAGCAATACGCGCTTTTACCGGCGCGACAACGGCGATGCCCTCTATCGCCGGAGCATCTACACATTCCTCAAACGAACCGCCCCAGCGCCTTTCCTGGCCAACTTCGACGCTCCCGCGCGCGAAGGTTTCTGCACGTGGCGCGAGCGCAGCGACACGCCCCTTCAGGCCCTCCAGCTCCTCAACGACGTGCAGTTTTTCGAGGCCGCTCGCGGACTCGCCCAGCGGGTTATGGCCGAGGGCGGCTCGACGCCCGAAACGCGGCTGCGCCAAGCCTTTCTCTTTGTCGTAACTCGTCTGCCCGAGCCGAGTGAAGCTCAGCGCTTGCGCGCGCTATTCGATCAATTCCTCGCCAAATACCGCGCCGATTTGTCAGCTGCGACGGAAGTCATCTCCAATGGGGACTCGAAACCGCCTGCGAACCTCGATCCGGCCGAACTCGCGGCATGGACCCAAGTGGGCAACCTCCTGCTGAACCTCGACGAAACCCTCTCGCTCAATTGACCGCCTTGTACCCGACCACGCCCTCCAATCACTTTTGGAACACGACTATGGCCTTCGCGCCCACCGAGTGACCTGCTCAACAACCACCATGCACCCTTTCATCGAAAACGAACTCAACCTCACCCGTCGGCAGTTCTTCGGTAACGTCGGCCTGCGATTAGGCGGACTCGGATTGGCTCAACTACTAGGGCAAAACGTGTTTGCCTCACCAACGACAGCCCCCTCCGGTGTCGATCGGGTATTTCCGCCGCTGCCGGGGTTTCCGCATTTTCCACCGACTGCAAAGCGGATCATTTACCTCCACATGAACGGGGCGCCCTCGCAGCTGGACATGTGGGATTACAAGCCGGGCCTGGTGAACATGTTCGGGACCGAGCTGCCCGCGTCCGTCCGTGGCGGACAGCGCATTACCGGGATGACCGCAGGCCAGGGAAAGCTGCCGGTGGCGCCGACCAAATTCAAATTTGCGCAGCACGGTAAATGCGGGCGCTGGGTGAGCGAACTGCTGCCTCACACCGCCGGAATTGTCGATGACATCGCATTGATTAAGACCGTCCGCACCAACGCCATCAATCACGATCCGGCCTGCACGTTCCTTTTCACCGGCGCGGAAATCCCCGGCAAACCGAGCCTCGGTTCGTGGCTGGCCTACGGTCTAGGCAGCGAGTCCAATGACCTGCCTGCGTTCGTCGTCCTCACCCCGAAATATCCCGAAAGCTCGAATGGCCAGGCCCTCTTTTCCCGGATGTGGGGCAGCGGATTTCTACCTGGCAAATTCAACGGTGTCGCGCTCCGCGCCGGGGTCGATCCGGTGCTTTACCTGCCGAACCCGAAAGGCGTCGAGCGCAAGGACCGCCGGGCGCTGCTCGATGCGCTCGGGGAAATGAACCAGCGTCAGCATGAGCGGTTGGGCGATCCCGAAACCCTCACCCGTATTGCGCAATACGAGATGGCGTTTCGCATGCAAATGAGCGTGCCCGACCTCGTCGATTTCAAAGCTGAGGACGCCGCCACACGCGAGCTGTACGGTCCGGATTTGGAAAAGCCCGGTTCCTTTGCGCAAAGCTGCCTGCTTGCGCGCCGGCTTGTGGAGCGCGGTGTGCGCGGGGTACAAGTCATGCACCGCGGCTGGGATCAGCACGGGACCCTGCCCAGGGATCTCACCAATCAATGCGCGGACACCGACCGCGGGTGCGCCGCGCTCGTTAAGGACCTCAAGGCGCGGGGCATGCTCGAAGACACCCTCGTGGTCTGGGGTGGGGAGTTCGGCCGCACAGTCTATTCGCAAGGCGCGCTGACCGCAGACAACTACGGCCGCGACCATCATCCTCTTAATTTCTGCATGTGGATGGCCGGCGGCGGCGTCAAAGCTGGCATCAGCTACGGGGAGACCGATGATTTTTCCTACAATGCCGTCGAAAATCCGGTCCATTTGAATGACCTCAACGCGACGATCCTGCACTGCATGGGCATTGACCACGAACGCTTCACCTTCAAGTCCCAAGGCCTCGACCAGCGGCTCACTGGCGTCGAGTCGTCGAAAGTCGTGAAGGGAATCCTGGCGTAAGCCGTCGCCCCAGAGGCGGCGCTGCCCCCTAGTGTAGTACGCCGCAATTAGTGGCATGTTTAGCTCGGCGGCGGGGCTTTGCGATCCCATCAGAAAAGATGTAGACAGATGGTGGCAGCCCGAAAGTGGGGGGGGCGACGGGGCCCGGTCTGGAAGGCCAACGGCCTGATGAGACCCAGAGGAATACTTGAAATGGTCTTACTAGGCTGGATCAACTTGGATCTGGATCAGAGCCGAGGGCACTCTGAAAACCTGAAATGGGTAGGCATGACACCCGGGGAAAGGGTGAA
>JAYVTN010000433.1:0-9276 GCA_043788785.1 Spartobacteria bacterium
GTCCCCCTTCACCCGTCCCCCTTCACCCGTCCCCCTTCATAATTCATCCTTCATAATTCATCCTTCATAATTCATCCTTCATAATTCATACTTCCGAAAAAAGTCACTGGCTGATCCGCACCCGGGTCCCGATCGGGACTTCCTGGAAAAGCCGGCGGGCGGCTGCGGCGGGCAGCCGGATGCATCCGTGGGAGGCGAAAGGCTCCTGCGCGTACCCTTCATGCATCCCAAATTCACGGCAGTTCAAGCGCATGAAGAAGGGCATCGGCACCTTGTAGATAGTCGACTGGTGCTGGGTTTGCTTGTCCGTGACCACGAATGTGCCCTGGGGTGTGGAATACCCCGGACGGCCCGTTGAAATGCTGGTGCTCATGACGGGCACCCCGTTTCTAAGCAATGTCGCATTCTGGGAACTGAGAGAGATCTCGATCCGGAGCCGATCAGGATTGGGGGCATTCTCAATGAGCATCTGAATCGCATCGGGATTCTCGGCCCAGGCTGCAAAATTCAAGGCGACCAGCTTATACTTGCTATGGGTGGCCATCCCGCGTTTGGCCCCGTGCGCGAGCAGCATCTTGAGCTCCTCGATGCGGCCGAGCCCGGCAGCCAACATCAGAACCGTCATCCCCGGTTCATCCTCCAGGTAATGGCGCACCACCGTGTTGGCGGGAACGGACTGGATGAAGGCCCGCTCGGCAGGCGACTCGACCGGGCAATTGGGGCTGGCCCCGCATTCCAGCAAAAGGCGTAGCAGGTCCATCTGGCCACTGACCACGGCGTAAGCCATCCACGGCTGTTTGCGTCCTTCTGGGGTCGGTGGCCCGGGATGTTTGCTCAGGAGCAGGCGGATGCGTTTCTGGTCGGCGCTCGCGAGAGCCTCCTGGAGCCAGAGCCGGGTTTGGGGAAACCAGGGCAAATTGGGGGGCATTTGCTGTAGGATCGGCGCCACGATCTGCCAGTCACGGGACTCCACCGCATGGGTATAGAGGGTGTGCCCCTCGCAGCACGGCCCGGTGAGAGCCCCGGCGCCCGACGCCAGCAGCGCGAGAATCCCATGGTCCGGGGTCATCACCGCATAATGGAGAGCGGAATGGCCGCTGTGGTCGATTGCCAAGGGGTGAGCCCCGAGCTTGAGCAACCGCTCTACAATGGGCTGCTGGCGTTGCAATACAGCCGCCATCAGGGGCGTGCGCCCAGAGGGGTCCGCCAGATTCGGGTCTGCGCCATGGCTTAAAAGAAGATCCACCAACGCCCATTGCCGGGACACAATGGCGGCAAAAAGCGCGCTGTAGCCGCCGTCATCGACCAGGTTCACATCGACCCCTGATTTGAGGAACATCTCCACCAAACTCCGGTTCTGGGATTGGACGGCCCCCACCAACCCGGCACCGTCGAGCGTGAAGCCCAAAGTCTCCAATCTGCCCGAAGGCGATTCGGGCGCAACCGGTTGCGGGCTTATTAGCCCCGTACCCAGTCCCACGCCCAGTCCAATTACGCTCCGCAACACAGACAGTAACATCCTTTGCCTCCCGCAATCCTCTTCGCAGCCGATTGCAGCGCTGGACGCATGCAATCGGAAACGCCCCCCCGAGCCCTGGGCTTCCAGCCCATGCGCCCGACGCCGGGCAGGACGCGTCCATGGGGGTCCATGGGGGTCCATACGGTCCATACGGTCCATACGGTCCATGGGGTCCATGCCGTATGCCGTCCATGGACCTTATGGACCTTATGGACCTTATGGACCTTATGGACCTTATGGACCTTATGGACCTTATGGACCTTATGGACCCCTATGGACGCTCAGGCGTCCCGTGCTCCCTCGGCCCACCGGTCAGGCCAGCAGCGCCCGGGCGTGGGCGAGAGCCTCCTCCACCTTGCCCGGGTCTTTGCCCGCTCCCCGCGCGGAATCAGGCCGGCCGCCGCCTTTTCCGCCGACGATCGGGGCTATGGCTTGGATGATCTTCCCTGCCTGGATCTTCGCGGTGTACTCCTGGCTGACGGTGGCCATCAATGCGACGCCCTCCCCAGATCCCCCTGCGAGCACCACCACTCCCTTGAATTGGCCTTTTAGGCTCTCGGCAATCCGCTCGAGCTCCTCCCCGCTCGCCCCGGGTACTGCTTCGATGATCGAGGGCGTTGTCGTGCCGATCACCACCCGGCTCAAGAGCCCGCCGGCGACTTGGGCCGCTTGCTTCTTACTGAAGGACTCCAGCTGCTTTTCAAGCTCCTTCTGCTGGGCTAACAGCGAATCCACCCGCTTCTCCAGATCCGCCAAGGGTGTCCCGAGGCGTCCAGCCATGGCCTTGAGCCGCTCGGTGTCCCCGTGGGCCAAGTCGTACGCAGTCAACCCGGCAGCCGCCTCGATCCGACGCACCCCAGCGGCAATGGCCGCTTCCGATACGATCCGGAACAGGCCGATCTGGCCCGTCGAACGCGTGTGGGTGCCTCCGCATAATTCCATGCTGTACCCGTTGAATCCGTGGGCTTGCCCGCCAATCTGGACCACGCGCACCGTGTCCCCATATTTGTCCCCGAAGAACTGCATCACATCGGGACGCGATTTGATCTCCGAATAAGGCACCTCCGTCCACGAGACTTGGGCGTTTTCTACAATCCGCTCGTTGACCAGCCGTTCCACGTCGTGGAGTTGGGCGGGGGTTAACGCGGCGCTATTGAAATCGAAGGTCAACTTGTCCGGGCCGACAAAGGAGCCTTTTTGGGAAGCATCCGTGCTGACCACCTCGTGCAAGGCCCAGTGCAACAGATGGGTGACCGTGTGGTGCCGCTCGATGGCTGAGCGCCTGGCCGGATCCACATTGACCGTCACCGAATCGCCGACGGTAAGGATCAGGCCGGATTCCTCGAATTCCGGGACTGGATTGCCTTCAGAATCGGTGGGGTTGCCAACGAAATGCAGCCAGGTGTTGCCGCTTTTTTGCGTGTTGGCGATGCGCCAGAACTGGCTGCCGGTGGAGATCTCGCCGGAATCGCCCACTTGTCCGCCCATCTCCGCGTAGCACACACTGGCGTCGAGAATGACGGCCGTCTTGTCCTTGAGGCCCACCACTTCGAGCACCTTGGCTTCCAAGCTGGACTGGTCATAGCCCGCAAACCGGGTGGGTGTGGTCGTCTCGATCTGGGAAAGCTCGATGATCTGCTTCTTCTGCGCTGCACGGGCTCGGGTCCGTTGCTCTTCCATCAGCGTGTTGAAACCGCTCACATCCACGGTTAGAGCGGCTTCCCGAGCCATCAGTTCGGTCAAATCCAGGGGGAACCCGTATGTGTCGTAGAGTTTGAAGGCGAAATCGCCGGGCAACACCTTCGATTCAAGCGTGCTCACCTCTTGCCGGAATAACTCGATCCCTCGATCCAAAGTGCGGTTGAAAGCATCCTCTTCGACGCGGAGAACCTCCTCCACCTGCTTCTGCTTCTTGCGCAATTCCGGGAAGACGTCGCCCATGGTGCGGGCCAAGACGTTCACCAGCTTGAAGAAGAAAGGCTCCTGGAAGCCCAGCGTGCGCCCATAACGCACCGCCCGCCGCAAGATTCGGCGCAGCACGTAATTGCGGTCGTTGTTGCCCGGGACGATCCCGTCCGCAATGGCGAAGCCCAGCGTGCGGATGTGGTCGGCGACGACCCGGAAAGCCACGTCCACTCGCTCCTGCTCAGTCTCGCCGGTCGAGCCGCTTTTGGGCAGCGTCGAGCCATACGAGCGCCCGCTGAGTTTCTCTATCTCATCGAAAATGGGCCGGAAAATGTCCGTCTCGTAATTGGAGATATGGGCATGGGCAAAATCCGAAAACTCCCTGGTGCCTTGGATAATGGAGGTCACCCGTTCAAAACCCATGCCAGTGTCCACATGGCGCGCAGGCAAGGAGCTGAATGTGCCGTCCTGGTTGGCATTGAACTGGATGAAGACCAGGTTCCAGATTTCGATGCAGCGGGCATCCCCCATATTGACCAGGGCGCCCCGGGTATCTCCAGCCGGGGTCAGGTCCACGTGCAGCTCCGAACAGGGTCCGCACGGGCCCGTGTCGCCCATCATCCAGAAATTGTCCTTCTTGTTCCCGTTGACGATGTGGATGGCCGGGTCCAAACTGCGGGACCGGAACTTTTCAGCCCAGAAATCCCAAGCTTCCTGGTCGAACTCGCTGGGATCCCCCTTGGACTTGTCCGGGCTATAGACCGTGGCGTAAAGACGTTCGGCGGGAAATTTCCAGCCTTCGACCACCAGTTCCCAGGCCCACTCGATGGCTTCCTTTTTGAAGTAATCGCCGAAGGACCAGTTGCCCAACATCTCAAAAAAGGTGTGGTGATAGGTATCCAGGCCCACATCATCCAAATCGTTGTGTTTGCCACCCGCCCGGATGCATTTCTGGGTATCTGCCGCACGGCCCGGTGAATACGGGCATTGAACCTGGCCCAGGAAGATGGGCACGAACTGGTTCATCCCCGCATTGGTGAAGAGCAGGTTGGGCGAATCGGGCATCAAACTGGCAGAAGCCACGACGGAGTGAGCCTTGGAGGCAAAGAAATCCAGGAAGGATTGGCGGATCTGGGCGCTGGTAATCATATCGCGGGCAGTAGAAAAAGAGCGCAAAACCTAGCGTGCCCACGCCAAAGGTAAAGCGCTCTGGTGCGAGGGGGATTGTCTCCCAAGGGATGTGGGGTGGCGTAGGTGGGGCGTCATGCGACTGCGATTGGTCGCGTCATAAGGTTTCCACTTCCACGCTTTGGCAAAAAGGGGCCCTCCCACTTCCGGCATCCCACATCCCACCGGCGAGCAGGGAGCTCGACCGCGACACGCAGCCAGACAGCAAGGACACTATAGCCACTGGCAAGAGATAAAGCAGATTCATGGCAATGAGGCTGAACCGCTCACGATAAATCCGCCATGCGTCAGATAATATGGCTGAAATCATTTGGGTGACGCGAGGAAACGCCTAACGTTAGAACAGTGGCGCAGGCAGGGCGCGGGTGACGTGATGGTTCTATGCAGCTTCCCGCCGCCCTGCCTGTCGGTAGCCGCAACTGGTCGGCTTAATGGGTTATCGTCTGCGAAGGCCAAAATTGGGGTGGCGCTTGTCGTGTCTGAGAACCAAAAAATGGACCCTTCTTTTCCCGGGCGCCCACATCCGCTTCCAAATCCACTCACCGCCAGCTTAAATGCTCGGATGTCCGTAACCCCTTTGAACCGCCACCCCGCTATCCCGTGAAAATCCTCTCTTGGAACGTCAACGGCCTCCGGGCTATCCTCCGCAAGAATTTTGTGCCTTTTCTCCAGGCGGAAGCCCCGGAGATCATCTGTTTGCAGGAGACCAAACTGGGGCCCGACCCGATCTTGCCCGAGTGGGGGACCGAATACAGTGCGTATTGGAACCTTGCAGAGCGCAAAGGCTATTCGGGGACTGCGATTCTCTCCAAACCCAGGCCTTTAGCCGTGACCCTGGGCATCGGAAAACCCGAGCACGATAGCGAAGGCCGGGTGCTCACGGCCGAGTACCCCGGTTTTTTCTTGGTGAACGTGTACGTCCCCAATACCAAACGCGACCTCAGCCGCCTTGCCTACCGAGAGGGCTGGGACCGGGATTTCCTCTCCTATCTCAAGAAGTTGGAGCGCACCAAGCCCGTCGTCATGTGTGGAGACTTGAATGTCGCCCACACCGAACTGGATCTGGCACGGCCCAAGCAGAATACCCGGACCCACGGTTTTACTGCCGAGGAACGCGCAGGCTTCTCGGCCCTGGTCGAGGCCGGGTTCCTGGATACCTTCCGCGAATTCGAAACGGCTGGCGGGCATTACACCTGGTGGAGTCAAATGAGCGGGGCCCGAAGCCGCAACATCGGATGGCGGATCGATTACTTCCTGATCTCGCCCTCGCTCCGCCCCCGGCTGCGGTCCGCCTTTATCCGATCAGAGATTCCAGGCTCAGACCACTGCCCGATTGGGATCGAGTTGAAGGGGATTTAGCCATGGCATGGGCTTGGAGCCCATGAACATGGACCGCGCGGTGAGCCGGTGGCCTAGACATGGGCTGGAAGCCCATGCCACATCGCTGCACATGTCGCCAAGACGGTTCCCGTTTCAGAAACCCCGCAACTCTCCACAGGTTTGGGAGTTTCATACAAGGTACGCATGAAGTCTCTTCTCTCCCTAGCAGCCCTGTGGTTTTTCGGTGCCCTCGCCCCCGCCTGGGCGCAAACCCCAGCGCCCACCCCAGAGGGGCTCGCCTTTTTCGAGAAGCGAATCCGGCCCGTTCTTTCAGACAAATGCTACAAGTGCCACTCGGAGCGCTCCGAGAAGATCAAAGGCGGTTTGGTACTGGACACCCGCGACGGCATCCGGCGGGGCGGCGACAACGGGGCGGCGGTGGTTCCAGGCAAGCTGGAGGAGAGTTTGCTGATCGAAGCCTTGCGTTATGCCAACAAGGATTTTGCGATGCCTCCAAAGAAAAGCGGCGGCAAACTTTCCGCGGAGATCATTCAGGATTTTGAGGCGTGGATTAAGATGGGTGCCCCGGATCCCAGGGATGGGCCCGCCAAAGTCGTCAAGAAGTCCGAGAACAAAGAAGCCCGGAACTGGTGGGCTTTCCAACCGGTTACAAAGCCGCTTCCCCCGCAAGGCGATTCCTGGGCGCGAACGGACATCGACCGGTTCGTGGCGGCTGGATACACGGCCAAAGCTCTCAAGCCCGTTGCGGACGCGGACAAGGCAACCCTCCTGCGCCGCATCTATTTCGATCTCATCGGGCTGCCACCGAGTCCCGCCCAGATTGATGCCTTCTTCAAGGACTCCTCTCCGGACGCCTTTGCCAAGGTCGTTGACAAGCTCTTGGCCTCCCCGCAATTCGGTGAACGCTGGGGACGGCACTGGTTGGATGTCGCCCGCTATGCCGAGTCCACCGGGAAGGATGCCAATTTCACATTCCCGTATGCCTGGCGCTACCGCGACTATGTGATCGACGCCTTCAACACGGGCAAGCCGTACGACCAGTTCCTGCGCGAACAGATCGCAGGCGACCTCCTGCCTGCCACAGATGACCGGGCCCGGGCCCAACAAATGACAGCCACGGGATTCTTGGCCATCGGCCCCAAGGGACTCAACGAACAAAATCCCCGCCAGTTCGCCTTGGACCTCGCGGATGAACAGATAGACACGGTTTCCCAATCCATCCTGGGTCTCACGGTGGCCTGCGCCCGCTGCCACGATCACAAGTTCGATCCCATTCCCCAGCGCGAGTACTACGCGATGGCGGGCATTTTCCTGAGCACCAACACCCATTACGGGACACCGCGCGCCATCGTTAACCGGCACTCAAGCGATCTGCTGGAATTGCCGAAGGCGGCGGGCCTTCCAGTGCTCTCCAAGACCCTCGCGGCCGCAGATCGTGCCACCAAAGAAAAACGGCTCGAAGAACTCACAACCGAAGAACGCGAGTTGGCGGCTGAACGCAGGAAAAGCGGCCCCGGCAAGGCCCAGAACGGCCCCCCTCGCATCCTCATCGTGGCCACCCAGATCGGCCAACTCGAAACCGAGTTGCGCGCCTTCGATGAATCCGGCCAGTCCAAAGCCCTCGCCATGGGCGTGTCCGACCAGCCCGCAAGCCAGCGCGATGGATCCGGGTTTGGCTTTGGCAATTTCCAAGAACGCATCCGGCAGCGCTTCGGCGGCCGGCCTCCGGAATTTTCCACCATCAACAACAGCGCACTCTACGCCCGGGGCGAGGTCGATAAACCGGGAGAAAAAGTACCGCGCGGGTTTGTGAGCGCATTGGCCGTAGCGGACGCGCCCGTGATTGCCTCCAATAGCAGTGGCCGCCTGGAGCTGGCTGCCTGGCTGACTTCCAAAAGCAATCCCCTCACTGCCCGGGTGGTCACCAACCGTGTGTGGCATTGGCTTTTTGGAAAGGGCCTGGTGGAAAGCACCGATAACTTCGGCACCACCGGCCAGAAGCCTGCCAACCCTGCGCTCCTGGATTACCTGGCCACGCGCCTGATGGAAAAGGAGTGGTCGCTCAAAGCCATCATCCGGGAAATCGTCCTCAGCCGCACCTATCAACTCTCCTCAACCTTCGATGACCGCAACTTCGTTACCGACCCGGAGAACGCGTTGATGTGGCGCATGAGCAAGCGACGGCTGGATGCGGAGTGCATCCGTGATGGGATGTTGGCAGCCAGCGGCAAACTCGATCTCAAGGCGCCCCTTGCCTCGCTGATCGGCGAGAGCGGGGAAGGTCCCATCGGGCTTAACAGGGGGCGCGGGCTCGGCGAGGACCTCATCGTCACGGCCGCAGGCAACCAGCGCAGCATCTATCTGCCCATTGCACGGGATGTCCAACCGGATGCCCTCGCCGTGTTCGATCTGGCCGAACCCAGCCTGGTCACCGGAGCCCGGGAGACAACCAATGTTCCCTCCCAAGCTTTGTACATGCTCAACAGCAGCTTCGTGAACACACAGGCCACCGAACTGGCTGCCCGGGTCATGCACGCTTACCCCGGCGGGCCCAACGCTGCCACCTCCGCCAATTTCGACCAGCGCCTGCTCTACGCCTATTGGCTGGTCTTCGCACGCGCTCCGGACGCGGTGGAACGGCGCGCGGCTCTGGATTTCCTCACCAAATTTCCCTCCAACTGGGGAAAGAACGATATCTCACGGACCGGCCTGCGCGATGAAGCGGCCATCTCGGCGGCATGGACCAGTCTCTGCCGGGCTCTCTTTGCCAGCGCCGAGTTCCGTTACCTCAACTAGCCACAACCCCCTATGAACGAAGATTTCTGCCAGTGCGGCGATACCACCCAGTTGTTCACCAGGCGCGATATCCTCCGTCAGATGGCGTGTGGCTTTGGATACCTGGCCTTTTCAGGACTTGCGGCGACCGCCGCGGGTGCCGCCGTGGGCAATCCTTTGGTTCACGCGCAGAACCCGTTGGCGCCTAAAGCCTCGCATTTCCCCGCCAAAGCCAAGCGGGTCATTTTCCTTTGCATGCGGGGCGCGCCCTCCCATGTGGACACGTTCGACTACAAGCCCCAATTGACGGCTGATACCGGAAAGGCAGGCCGTCGGCCGGGCACCAAGCTGCTGGGCTCCAAGTGGAAGTTCTCCCAGCACGGGCGCAGCGGTTTGTGGATTTCCGAGTTGTTTCCAAACGTGGCCAAACACGCGGACCAGATGTGTTTGATCCGTTCCATGCAAACCGATCTGCCGGCTCATCCCCAAGCGATGCTCAAGCTGCACACAGGCAGCTCCCAGTTTGTGCGCCCGTCCATGGGGGCATG
>JAYVTN010000434.1:0-8108 GCA_043788785.1 Spartobacteria bacterium
GCCATCGAGAGGGCGTTGGTGGAGGAACTTGTCGAGTATGCCGAGGAACCCGGCGCATTCCTCACGCATATGAACGCGTCTTTGTTGTCCATCCTGAGACGAACCCGCAGTCCCATGTTCGCCTCCGCGTTTTACGTCCTGGCCGATGTCGGCGCTGGGGAGCTTGAATATGCCAATGCCGGACACCCTAGCCCTCTCCACTTGAAGCGATGGGTTCCGGAGCTCGCTTTACTCAACGGGCAGCGACCTCGTCCGGGGCCGGCTCTGGGCGTGTTTGACGATTCCCAATACGAGACCCACTCTACGCCCCTCCACCCCAGGGACCTCGTGATCCTCTACACCGACGGCCTCTATGAAGTGGAGGGCGTCAACGGAGAGTTTTACGATCAAGACTTACTGCTGCGCGCTGTCGATCATCGCTTTGAGATGGCTCCAGAGGAGATTTTCGAAGGCACGCTGGAGGAAATACGTCGTTTTTCCTCCAGTGGCGGCTTTATTGATGATGTGTGTATGGTGGGCGTGGAGATCTTGAAGGTGGCGGACCCAGCCAACCTTTCGGCTCCGATATCGGTTCCGGGCAGCGCGCCGTAGCCAGCACTTCTTCCAAACTCTTTTCGCCATTCCAGACCCCAATCTTACTCGCACTTGCGGCTTTGGCCTTATGGATGGCAGAACCGTCTCCGAAATTCTTCTTGTAGGCTTTAGCGCTACGGAAGCTGCGCTGATGCGGGGCTTTATTGATTGCGCCCATGGCCAGAGGGAACATGCCATTCACGAGGTGAGCGGGTTAGTGGATGCCTTGGAACACCTTTGCGCGCATCCCTGCGAATTCGTGTTTGTTGATCTCGATGCCGAAGCCAACGAGCGTATTGGGGGATTGGCGAAATTGAGGGCCTTGGCCCCGGACGTTTGGATTGTTGCCTATTGCGGTGCCTCGGATGTCGGCTTCCTGCGCCGGAAGGCCATTGAAGGCGAACCGCTGGCCCAACGTTACCTGGTTAACTGTCATCTCCATCAGGAAGCCCTGGAGGGAATTCTGGAGTCCGGCAGCGAGATTAGCGGGCTTGAATGGGCGCTTTCAGAGGCACGCCAAGAGATCCTGCATCTCAGAGGGGAGATCGCCCGCATGCAGCAACCGGTTGAGCGGAATGTACAAGCACGGGCGCTGGGGGAGAAAGCCGGCTTTCGTCAGAGGCTCCCGCGATTGAAAGGGAAACCCGGATTGCGGGTCTTGGTAGTCGATGACGAACCGCTGGTGCGTGAGATCTTGGAGGTTTATTTGCAACAGGACCACTATCAGGTGACCACGGCAGCCAACGGGATAGAAGCTTTGGAACGGTTCAAGACGGCCGAGTTTGACCTCGTGTTGACCGACCGGTCGATGCCCGAGATGAATGGGACCCAGCTGGCGGCGGCCATAAAAACCCTCAAACCCGGCCAGATAATCATCTTGCTTTCGGGTCTTGGGGATCTAGGCGAGGAGTGGCCGGTGGAAGTTGATGCAATGGTATCCAAGCCATTCACGCTCAATACCTTGCGTGCTGCGATCGCGTCCGCTCTAGGGTAGTCAGGAGTAATGAGCGCCGCCGGCGGTCACGGGGAGCGGAACCCATACCGGGCACCGATCTGAAGGCAGTCTGCCAGGGATTTCATTCCCCCGGTGCAGGTTTCCTCACTGAGATTGGCGGCCGCCGCACACACGCCCATGCGCAGGGATTCTTCCACAGAGGCTCCGTTGTGCCAGCCAAGGATGAACCCGGCCGTGAAGGCATCGCCGGCACCTGCCGCGCCTTTGATGTAACCGTCCGGCAGGGATACACTGCCATGCTCGCTCCAAAGGCCGTCGGGGCCCAAGGCGCAAGCCCCCTCTGGGAAATGGACAACGATCCGTTCGCGCACTCCGGCTTCGAGCAAACAGGCCATCGCCTGGCGCAATGCTTTCCGGTCCAAAAGGTCCCCGATACGAATCTGGCGTCCAGTGACGCGGCCAGCCTCGAATTCGTTCATAATGCATACATCCACGTGGCGAAGGGCCGGCAGGACGACTTGGGCGAACCGCTCGCTGTCCTCGCTCACAAGATCAATGGAAGTTTTCATGCCGGCTGCTTGGGCCCGGGCCAATACCTTGGCGCCAATGGTTCCATGGGTAGGACTCGGGCCATCAAGCCTGTCGAGCAGCAGCAGGTAGCCGAGGTGGAAAATCTTGGCGTGGGTCGTCGAAAAATTGAAATGTTGAGCATCCAAAAGGGCATTGGCCCCACGGGCATGGAAGAAAGTACGCCGACCCGAGGCCTGGTGGGTCATCACGTCGGTGTAGCTGGTGGGGGCCGACTCCACGGTCTGCATTTGCCGCGATTCGATCCCAAGCTGTTGGCAATGGGCGAGAATGCGTTTTCCATCGGAGTCATTGCCCACCAGACCGACCGCCTCCAAGGGGAAAGCAGCGCCCAGGAGGGCCAGATCGACGAGGATATTGTAGGGAGAGCCGCCTGTGCCCTCGGAGCTACTGAGGATATTGGCCAGCGCGTCCTGGGCTGGCCAGGTATCAATTATTTTAACATGGTCAATAATCCAGTTGCCGCCTGCGAGAATACCTGCTTTCGGGGTCATATGGTGGGGATCCAGAAAACCCGGAATGGGTGCCAATGGACAAGTGTTTAATACGGATTATAGTCGTTGGCCCTAGCCGGGGACGCTTCGGAGGGTGAGCAAATTGCCCCGAATCAAAAGAATGCTTGCTCGTATTGCAGGCTTCGATTGACTTGCCGTAGCTCTCAGGGAATGTCCCATAGCTTTCATCATATGAAGAAAATCCTTTTGACGGCCCTTTTTGCCATCTCAACGACCGCTTTCGGTGAACCGCCAGCGAGAATCGATATCAGCCAGTTAGGGCCCAAGCCCGGCTCATCGACGATGTGGTCGTCCCTGTGCCCAGTGAAGTGTTCGGTGTTCTCGATAAGTTGGGCAAACCGCATTGGGAAGATGTGTTGAGGAGTTCTAAAACGGTGGTTAAGCCCGTGGGCGGAGCCGAACAAATCTCTTTGCTCTTGGGAGCAGTGATAGCCGAAGGCTTCATAGCCGTGGAATCCGAGAACGCGGAGGAGGTCAAAAGGATTGGCAAAAGCGTTTTAGGTCTCTCGGAGGCCATTGGGGTGAAAAAAGCCGTCCAACGCCGTAGCCAGAGCATAGTCGAGTCAGCGGATGAAAAGAACTGGACCAAGGTGCGCCGGGAACTGGACGGCGCGATGGCGGACGTCAAGGAAGCCATGAGTGAGCTCAAGAGCGAGGAGCTCTCGCAGTTGGTAAGCTTGGGGGGATGGCTGCGGGGGACGGAAGCACTGACAACTGTGGTTAAAAAGGATTTTTCAAAGAATGGGGCGGAGTTGCTCCACCAGCCTATTCTTTTGGATTACTTTGATCGCCGGATTTCAACAATGGCCCCGAGGCGGCAAACGCCACTGGTCCTCAAAGTCCGGCAGGGGCTCATCGAGATCCGGCCGTTGATGGGGGTCACCGAAGGGGTGGAAATTTCCGAGAAGACCGTCAATGAGATAGCCCAAATCTCCGAACGCCTTATCAAGGCCATCAATTCGAAAACCAACTAAACCCGAAGCCATACCGTGAAGCGATTTTTCCCCTTTATTCTGGCACTGGCCTTGGTGAGCATGGGCCTGCCAGCCCGAGCAACTATCGATGATGCCCTCTCGTTTGCCCTAGAGGCAGCCGACCCCTATGTCAAAGAAGGCTTTACTGTTCGCGAGGACTATTGGGGGGGCGATCTGTCTGTCAAACAGACCAAGGCCATCGTCCATCAACTCTTCAAGGGCAATGAGTATTGGTTCTGGATGGGCACTGACCAGAAGACGGCCAAGGTCTCCGTCCATGTGTATGATAGCGATGGCAACTTGGCCGAGGTAGAAGCTTGGCAAAAGCCTCACATGTCCGCAGCCCGGGTCTTGGCGAAGAAGACAGGAACCTATTACTTGATTGTAGAGATCGAGAAATCCCCGGATGAGCGGACATTCTGGTCACTGGCATACGGCTTCCGTTAGGCAGCGGATGGGCAGCAGGCCAATGGGGTGGTGCGCGGGGGTTGGTTAGCACAGAAAGGGAAACTCAAGTGGAGCTGGATGAAAATAAACCTGCCCTTAAAGCAGTCGAACCGGTTAGCGACTCTTCCCATTCCCAGACCTTCCGTTTCGAGAATGCGCGGATTCTGGGAGCATTGCATGCAAATGATCTGAAGCTGCTCAAACTCGCCGAGGACACGCTGGAACTGAAGATTACGGCCCGTGACGGCTGGCTGCGTGTGGAAGGCCAGCCTGAGCGGATTGAGCAGGCCCGCCGGTTGTTTGATCAACTCGAAAAGGCACGGCAAAGCGGGGTCATCATCCGCAAGCATGAGTTTGTTTACGCGTTACGCACCTTGGAAGAGTCCGAAACACATGGGCTTCAACATCTCGCAGCGACCCGGATTTTAGGGTCCTCCAAGCGGCCTGCGATTATCCCAAAAACCGCAGGCCAGCGTGAATATCTCCACGCGATTATGTCGACAGACATGGTATTCGGGATCGGCCCGGCAGGAACAGGAAAAACCTATTTGGCAATGGCGATGGCCATATCAGCCCTTAAAAAGGAGCAGGTGAGCCGAATTATCCTCACACGCCCCGCAGTGGAGGCCGGAGAGGCTTTGGGTTTTCTCCCGGGCGACCTAAAGGAGAAGATCATGCCGTACCTGAGGCCCCTTTATGATGCCCTGCACGACATGTTGGATGCCGAAGAGATCCAACGGTTCATGGAACGGGGGGTCATCGAGATTGCCCCGCTGGCCTATATGCGTGGGCGTACATTGAACCATGCCTTCGTAGTCCTTGACGAAGCTCAAAACACGACTACCGAGCAGATGTTCATGTTCTTGACCCGTCTGGGAACAGAATCCAAGTGTGTGGTCACGGGCGACCACACCCAGATTGATTTGCCGGCCAACAAGCGCTCGGGACTCATTGAAGCCCTTCAAGCCCTCCGCGGGGTGGAGGGGATCGCTTTCTGTCATCTCAGCGAGAGCGATGTGGTCCGTCATGAACTGGTCCAGTCCATCGTGCGGGCCTACCGCTGCCATCGAGGGATTGCCGAGAGCGATCCCAAGCATTGATGTCTGCCGTTGAATTTTCCCCAGCCGTTGGCACTATCTAGCCACAAGAATCATGTTTGGTTTCTTTGAACGCCAACGCCTCGTCCGCAAAGGACTCGCCTCCGCCAAATTCCGCAGGCGTCGCACCGAGAGTGAGCTTTTCCAGACCTTGGAATATGGGATGGCAGCCAGGGCCACTATCCTGGCGGGCTTCGTTATCGGGCTCTGGACCTTGATTTACTCGGGCTCCTTGCAACAGCCCGCCGAACGGGGCGTCCTCGGGATCCTAATCTTTTTAGCAGCTCTGGCCCAACTTTGGATCAACCACCCCAAAACTTGGCCCCGGAATTCCCGTGTCCTATTGATTTTCGCGGTATTGCTCCTGCACCTTGCGGCCATCAAGCTCCTCGAAAAGGAACCCCTTTGGCACCTGGCGATCCCGTTCGCCTTGGCTCCCCTGACCTTGTCGGTGTTACTGGGGAAAAATGACGGAGTATACTCCGCGATATTCGTAAGTTTGTGGGGAGCAATCATCTACCGGGCGGCTGACACGAGGTTGCTGATGGACGCGAAATTCCTGGTCATGAGCTTGATCGCGGGATTTGTGGCTGTATTCCTCACTGTTGAGGTGCGGCGGAGATCCCGTCTGGTGCGTGCCGGGTTCTTTATCGGATTGTCCACTTGGCTCATGGGGTTGATGTTTGGTTGGATAGGACCCATCCAATGGGAGCGCTCCACGTATTGGCAAGCTTTTGGGTGGCAAACGTTGGTCGCCATCGGTAGCCCGATTGTTTTGGCGTTTATTGTGGGTGGTGGACTTATTCCTGTGTGCGAGATGCTCTTTGGGATCACCACGGACATCTCATGGCTGGAGTTAGCCGACCTCAACCACCCCTTGCTTAAACGGATGACTCTGGAGGCACCCGGCACCTATCACCACAGCCTGGTGGTAGCCAACCTTTCAGAAGCTGCATCCGAAGCGATCGGCGCAAACGCCACAATGGCCCGGGTGTGCTCCTATTTCCACGATATCGGGAAATTGGTTAAACCAGATTACTTCACCGAAAACGGACGGCACGACCGCAATCCCCACGACGAACTGGCGCCAACCATGAGCGCCTTGGTGATCATTGCCCATGTCAAGGAGGGGGTGGATCTCGCTCTCAAGCATGGCTTGAACCAGGAAATCATTGATGTCATCCAGCAGCACCATGGCACCTCGCTGGTCTACTATTTCTATAAACGGGCCCTCCAGCAGCAGGACGATGCCCGGACTGGCGGCAAAATCTTGAATATCCGCGATGAAGATATTCCGGAGGTGCGCGAGGAGAGTTTCCGGTATGGCGGGCCGCGTCCGCAAAGCAAAGAGTGTTCAATCATCAGCTTGGCAGACTGTGTGGAAAGTGCTTCGCGCAGCATGGAACGGGTTTCCCCTCAGAAGATTGATCAACTGATCCGGGACATCATTGAAAAGCGGCTTGTCGATGGGCAACTGCGGGACTCGGATCTGAGCTTGCGCGAGATTGAGGTGATCGTTGAGAGCTTCAAGTACACGCTCCTGAGCATGATGCACAGTCGGGTGGCCTACCCCAGCGACAAGGCGGGCGACACACAGGCGCCCACTTCCAAGCCAATCATCCCGATGCCAGCCGCTTAATCGGGTGTCGCGGGCTCGGCTCCCAGGCCAACTCCTTGTGGGGGGTGGAGGACGCCACGCTCGAATTTCCATCCCGAAAACGGATCCTCCCTCAGCAGCCAGGCCCCATCCAAGTCCGCGTAATCGGTGCGCTGGGCCAGCGTGGCTCCTGCCCCAATCAGTAGACTGCTCTCCAGCATGCAACCGACCATCGTTTTGAGCCCGAGTCTCTTGGCCTCTTCCCGCATCCGCAGCGCAGGGGTCAACCCTCCGCACTTGACCAACTTGATATTGCAGCCCCCAAAGAACGGCGCAATCCGTGCAACGTCCTCTTCGGAGGCGCAGCTTTCATCTGCGAAAATCGGCGGCCCCAATTTGAGACGGGGAATCAGCGCGTTTCGGTCGGGCGGGAAAGGTTGTTCAATGAATTCCAGGTTGAAGGCCCGCAATTCCGCGGATACGGCTGGAAGGTCGACCTCAAGCCATGAGCAGTTGGCATCAACGGCCAGCGAGGCGTTGGTGGTGGACCGGACCCGGCAGACCGTCTCGAGACGCACAGCTTGATCGGATTTGATTTTGATGGCCGGGAAGCCCTCCATTTCAGGGATCTTACGGCTGAGTTCCTCCGCGGTAGAGAGGCCGATGGTACAAAATGTGGGAATCGGGTGCGGGGTTTCTCCCCAGAGCAATGCACTCACGGAGAGTTGCCTGGATTTAGCCAACCAATCCCAAAGGGCGAGATCGAGGGCACACTGGGCAGCGCGACTGGGCGACACGATAGCCCATAAACCATGCCATGCTTGCTCGATGTCCTTTCGGGAACTGATCCTGAGCGTGCTCAGAAAACCCATCGCGTCCCGAATCTTCCCTGCAACACCCTGGGCGGTTTCCCCATAGAAGGTGCTCGGAGAGGCCTCTCCATATCCAATGATGCCATCAGACGTGATTCGCACGAACACGTTTTTGATCGGCGTCAGCCGCGGACGCGCTATCCGGAACGGGTCCCTCGTGAAAAGTTGGCGGATGGTGAGATCAGTCTGCACGCCGAATAAACCTGAGCTTCGCCTGCTTGGAGAGCGAGCCGTTATTTGCAGAAGCCTTGTACCTTCAACCAACCGGCACATTCGGCCGCCCACGGCAGGTGAGCCCCCCCCGCATGTGCGCCCCCGAGTCCCAAACCGTGCCCACCCTTTTGGTATATATGCAGGTCGAAAGGCACCCCTGCCTTGCGTAATGCATTGGCAAAATCCAATGAATTTTCGACGCGGACCGCCGGATCTTCCCAGGTATGCCAGATGAAGCAGGGAGGCGTCTGCGGAGAGACTTGTTTTTCGTTGGAGA
>JAYVTN010000435.1:0-4213 GCA_043788785.1 Spartobacteria bacterium
GAGTGATGCGGGGGCACGGGTGTGCAGCCGATAGAGAACCAACGGGCACATAACGCTTTACCATTTCCCATACGAACCTTTTTTACCGGAAAGTAAAATCGCATCCCGACCGCTGAATCCGCTCCCCGGACCGCTGAATCCGCTCCACGGACCCCGGAATCCGCTCCTCGGACCCCGGAATCCGCTTCACGGACCGTTGGATGCGCTCGTCGGACTGCCTAATCCGCTCCTCGGACCATTGAGTCCGCTCCACGGACCGCAAAATTTGCTCCTCGACCGCTGAATCTTCGATTAGCCCAGCATTTTTTTCGTCCCCATGCAGAACCGTTGGATTCCCGGCCTCTTACACCGGGCCTCTCCCCCGCCGCCTCCGGGGCGGATTTCTTTGCGTCTACGAACCCCCGGGTTCGAAAACCCGGGGCTAATTTCCACACCCCCTCCGGGGGGCGCAGGAGACTCGGTTATGCGCGCGCGCCTACTGCGCGCACGCCTACTGCGCGAGTTTTGCGGCCAGGATGTCGCCAACCAACGCGGGGTTCGCTTTGCCTTGGGATAACTTGATGACTTGGCCTTTGAGGAAGTTGATGGATTGCAACTTCCCCGCCCGATACTCCTCAACCGCTTTGGGGTTGGCCGCGATGGCTTGCAAACAAAGCGCTTCCAGTGCTCCCGTATCGCTCTCCTGTTTGAGTCCGCGTTCTTCTACGACTTGGGAAGCGGGCTTTCCGGTTGCGAACATCTCCAGGAAAACTTCTTTGCCCTGCTTGCCACTAATTGTGCCCGCATCGATCAAATTGACCAACTCATCCATGCGCGAGGCAGATACTGGGGAGTCCTCAATGGCCAACCCCGCATGACTCAACGCGCTCAAGAGATCGTTGATGACCCAGTTGGCCACGTTCTTGGGTTTCCGGGCCCCTCGGGCCGCAGCGTCGAAGTAATCCGCTAACGCCGCATCGCTGGCCAACACACTGGCATCGTAACTGGTCACCCCGTAGTCCCTGACAAAACGTTCCCGTTTCGCTCCAGGCAGTTCCGGGCGACGCCCTTGGACTTCCTCCATGAACACCCGCGTATCGACCGGCAATAAATCCGGGTCCGGGAAATAGCGGTAGTCGTGGGAGGATTCCTTCACGCGCATCTGGAAGGTTTGGCCTGAGGCATCGTCCCAGCGGCGGGTGGATTGCACCAGGGTTTCGCCCCGGTCGAGGGCTTCCATCTGGCGCTCGATCTCGTACGCCAAAGCGCGGCGCACCCCGCTGATAGAGTTCATGTTCTTGATCTCAATCTTGGTGCCCAGTTCCGTCTGGCCTTCGGGCCGCACCGAGACATTACAGTCGCAGCGCAACTGGCCCTTTTCCATATCGGCATCGCTCACCTTGCCGTACACGAGGATTTGCTGGAGCGCCGTTAGATAAGCGTAAGCCTCTTCGGGCGAGTCGAGATCCGGTTCACTAACAATCTCCATCAACGGCGTACCCGCCCGGTTGAAGTCGATGCCGCTGGAGCTCTCAAAGTGGGTGCTCTTGGCCACGTCCTCCTCCAAATGGATCCGCACCAACCGCACCGCTTTGTCGGGCGTCACGATGCTCTTCTGGGCATCCTTCGGATAAGCGAAATCATGCAACGGCACCGTGCCGCCCACACAGATCGGCTGGTCAAACTGCGTGATCTGATAGTTCTTGGGCATGTCCGGATAGAAGTAATTCTTGCGGTCGAACTTGCAGATATCCGGCACTTCACAGCCCAGCATCAGCCCGGTGAGAGCCGTCATCTTCAAAGCCTCCAAATTCATCACCGGCAGGGCGCCCGGGTAGCCTAGGCAGACCGGGCAGGTGTTTTGATTTGGCTCCGCCCCGAATCCCACCGCACAGCCACAGAACATCTTACTGTTGGTATTGAGCTGCACATGGACTTCGAGTCCGATGGTCGGAATGTATTTGGTCGACATGGGAAAGTGGTGGTTAAGTGCGGCGGCCAAGCGTGTGTAATCCTGATCTGGCAACGCTTGCCTATCGCGGATCCGGCGAAGGCAGACGGTTTTCCGGTTTGCCTAGGGCGTAATCAAGCGCTTTTTCAAAGTCCACTTTCATGATCTGCGCGACAATCTCGGGATCATTGGCCGCCTCAACGACTCGGGGGTTGCGCAGGAGTTCAAAAAACTCGCCCCGCAAAACCGCCCGCGCAATGTCGGGGTCGCGTTGCAAGGCCTTGAATTTGGGAGTCATCGCAGCATCCCGCAGTCCCGGATAGGATGCCAACCGTGTGAGTCCATCTTCGGAAGCGAGCACCTGCCCGAGCTTGGCTACCGTGGAATAGAGCTGTGGCGGCAGCGGATCGACATGATCGATCAGGGGCCCCACCGGGCCATGGTCCAAGGCCCCTTTCATCTCGGCCAACCCTTGCACCATCGAATTTGGCGCGGCCGCCCGTGGATTGGACTTCGCCCCATGATGGGACGCCTGCGACTGGGACGCCGTGACCGGCTTGGACCCGGATTGAGCAATTGTCCCCAAAACCCGTATTCCTAGAAAGCCGACACTGACCAGCAAAAGCCCAAGGAGAGCCCCGAAAAAAGCGCCCGAAATGCCGTAGGCCAAGCGGACCAGGCCCACGCTTTGTTGGGAAGTGCGTTTGAAAAGAACGCCGCCCGCGACCACGATTCCCGCGTAGACCACCACGCCCATGAGAGCTCCACCGAGGACGGAAAGGACGCGGTCGGGCAGCCCGATGGGCCGCAGGATCGGCACCGCGAGATAGCCGAAAAAGACAGCGGCTCCGTAGCCTGCCGCCAGAGCCACGATCCCCAACACCTGCCGCACGACCCCCAAACGCCACCCGCGCCAGGCCTTGTAGAGCACCACCAGAGCAGCCGCCCCGAACAGGAGCGTCTGCCAAGATTCAGGGCCGCTCGGCATGGCTCAACTCAGAAGCGGCCCACTTGGGCCCGCTGCCGCAGCGCGTGATCCACCAATACCAAGGCTGCCATGGCTTCCACCATCGGGACCGCCCGTGGCAGTACACAGGGATCATGACGCCCGCGGGCTCGCAATTCGGTGGCCTCCCCTTCCGGCGTGACCGTTTGTTGAGCCCGGAAAATGGTTGCAGTCGGCTTGAATGCCACCCGGAAGAAAATGTTTTCCCCATTGGAAATGCCTCCCTGGATTCCACCCGAACGATTCGTCTCGGTGCGCACCCGGCCATCCCGCATGACGAAAGCATCATTGTGCTCGGACCCGCGTAGTCGTGCGCCACCGAAGCCGCTGCCGATTTCAAAGCCTTTAGTCGCAGGCAGGCTCATCATAGCCTTGGCCAGATCCGCTTCCAATTTATCGAACACGGGTTCGCCCAAGCCCGGAGGCACACCGCGGATCACGCATTCAATAATGCCGCCCACCGAGTCGCCCTCCGAACGGATCGCTTTGATGAACTCGATCATCCGGGTTGCCGTGGCGCTATCCGGGCAGCGCACGATGTTGGATTCCACCTGCTCAAAGCTCACTGTCTCGGGATCCACCGCCGCTTCGATCCCGTGCACACTTTTTACGTAAGCGACGATCTCCAACGCGCTAAACCACTGGGCTAAGACCTTCTTGGCAATTGACGCCGCAGCGACACGCCCGATTGTCTCGCGCGCCGAGGCCCGGCCGCCCCCTTGCCAGTTCCGGATCCCGTACTTGGCCTCGTAAGTATAATCGGCATGCGAAGGCCGGAACGCGTGTTCCATCTCCTTGTAGGACTCCGGGCGGGCATCCTGATTCATCACCGACACGCAAATCGGGGTTCCCAGGGTTTTACCTTCGAACACCCCGGATAGGATCCGGCATTGGTCGGCTTCGGCACGCGGGGTGACAATTTCGCTTTGGCCCGGGCGCCGGCGGTCGAGGTCCTTCTGGATGTCGGCCTCGTTCAAAGAAACCTGAGGCGGGCATCCGTCGATAACCACTCCCACACCGCCCCCGTGGGATTCCCCCCAGGTGCTGATCCTGAATACCTCTCCGAACTGGCTCGACATGATAAAAGTGACTTGGGCTTCCCGAGGGCGCCTACGCTAGCAACCCCTACTTCGGGGCGCGGACTTTAAAGCGGCCCACGCCATCGGCGCAACCGAATAACCCCTCCCGGAGAGAAAGTTGCCTTGCGAAGCGGCAGCTTACCTCCATAATGGGCGCGATTCGATTGTTTTTGTTGGTCGGAAGATCGTCAGTTTGGT
>JAYVTN010000436.1:0-11249 GCA_043788785.1 Spartobacteria bacterium
GCTTCCGCCAGCCCCGCTGAGCTTGTGGAGGTAATACATCATAACCTGGCTAGGCCCTCCACAATGCGCTCCATCCGCGCGGAACGACTTCCTTTGACCAAGACGACGTCCCCGGGCAGGACTAAGCTGCGTACCAGTTCCAAAGCCTCCTCGATTGAACCCGCGTGCAGAGCCTTGGCAAGGCCCCGGCCCTGCGCAGCCTTGATGGTTAACGCCACCTCTTCGCCCACGCCCACCAGCACGTCCAATCCCACCTCGGCTGCAACCTCTCCCACTGAACGGTGGCCTTCCTCGGAATGCTGGCCGAGTTCGCCCATACGGCCAACCACCGCAATCCGCCGGCCCTGAGCGGGTATATGCGCCAAGGTGCGCAAGGCCGCCTTCATGGAGTCCGGATTGGCATTATACGTGTCATCCAAAATCCGGATTCCCCCCACGGTTTTTTGCTCCAGGCGACCCTTGGTCAGGCGCAGCTTCCCGAGGCCGGCAACACATTCTTCCAGCTCCAATCCCATTGCCAGTCCGGTTCCCACCGCCAGCAATGCGTTGCGCACCATATGGATGCCGGGAACTGGAATCGAGGCCCGCGCCCGCTGACCGTAGGCCTCTATCTGGAAAGTGCTCCCGTCAAAATCGTGAAGCAGATCGCTTGCGCGCACGTCCCCCGAATCAATACCGACATAAACCGGATGCGCTTGGGAACGGGCAGCGATGGAGTTGGCAAATTCGTCCTCGGCACATTGTAAGAGATGGCCATGGGCGGGAAGGGCTTGGGCCAACATGCCTTTTTCCTGGGCGATCGCCGCCCGGCTTCCCAAGTACTCGATGTGCGCCATCCCGATATTCGTGATTATGGCCATATCCGGAGCCGCAATGGCCGCCAAAGGGGCAATCTCGCCGGCATGGTTCATTCCGATTTCAAATACCCCCACCTCATCCGTGGCCCCGGCCCGGAGCACCGTGAGCGCCAAGCCGATATGGTTGTTCAAATTGCCTTCGGTGCGGGTGACTTTGAAACGCTCGCCCAACACGGCCGCGGTGAGGTCCTTTGTGGAGGTCTTGCCGTTGCTGCCGGTGATTGCCACCACTTTGAGCGGCAACGTGCGGCGATATCCGCTGGCCATCGACTGCAAAGCCAGGAGGCTATTGGGCACTTGGAGCGTTGCAAACCCGCCAGGCAGTCCGGGCTCAACCTCTTCGACAATGGCCCCGACGGCCCCTAGGCGCGCTGCCTCGGCCACGAAGCCATGTCCGTCAAAACGATCTCCGCGCAACGCAACGAACAGATCCCCTGCCTCCAGAGAGCGCGAATCGGTGCACACCCGCGAGGCCACCGTTCCGGAGTTGCCTCCGCTTAGGTGTCCCCCCGTCCATCGCGCAAGCACTGAAAGCGAGGTCGCGTCCATCGTCTCAGGGATGGGTGTCGATGCGCTTGCCTTCCATGGCTTGGGCCGCCACCGCCAAATCGTCGAAGGGCACACTGTGGTCGGCAAACTCCTGGTACGTTTCGTGGCCTTTGCCTGCAATGAGGATGATGTCCCGCGGTTGAGCCATTGCGATTGCTTTGAAAATGGCTTCCTTCCGGTCCACGATCACCTCGTAGCGTCCCCGGGGCATCCCGGCCTTGATGTCCGCGATGATGGCTTCGGGCTGTTCGCGACGCGGATTATCAGAAGTCACAATCGCGTAGTCCGCGTGCTGGTCAACCACTGCCCCCATCCGCGCACGTTTGGTCTGGTCGCGGTTGCCCCCGCACCCGAAAACGACAATCAAGCGGTTGGGCGCCAGTTCCCGGCAGGTCCGGATCACATTGTGCAAGGCATCGTCGGTATGCGCGTAATCGATAAAGACCTTGAACTGCCGCTGGGCGGGAACCGATTGAAGCCGCCCGGGCACAGCAGGGGCATTGGCCAGCGCTAGGACGCTCGTGCGTACGTCGACTCCCAGTGCATGCGCTCCGGCAATAGCTGCCAACGAGTTGTAGACGTTGAAC
The DNA here is from genome assembly GCA_043788785.1 of Spartobacteria bacterium. GTDB lineage: Bacteria > Verrucomicrobiota > Verrucomicrobiia > Chthoniobacterales > Chthoniobacteraceae > CAIURC01. The sequence goes on from JAYVTN010000436.1 coordinate 1,994, forward strand.
ATCCCAATCAAGGGCAAGCGCACCAAATAACTCCTGCCCCCGGCATCCAACTGGTAGCTGGTGCCTTGGAAATCGCTCCGGATATTGCTGGCCCGGAAGTCTGCCAGAACGCCCACGCCGTAGGTGATCACAGGCAAATCGTTGCGGAATCGAATCACCAACTGGGCTCCGTAACGGTCATCCAAATTGATGATGGCCTTCCCCTTCTTTTTGGGCTGCTCGAGCAGGCCGGAGAACAGTTGGGCTTTGGCCTCGAAATAGGCCTCCATCGTCTTGTGATAATCCAGGTGGTCCTGCGTGAGATTGGTAAAAATCACGCAGTCGAACTCCACACCCCGCACGCGGGCTTGGACGACGGCATGCGAAGAGACCTCCATGGCCGCCGCTTTGCAGCCAGCAGACCGCATCTGCCACAACAAGTCATGCACGTCCGAGGATTCCGGGGTGGTGCGTGTTGCCGGCAGGACCCGCTCGCCGACTTCGTACCGCACCGTTCCCATGAGCCCACACCGCAACATGGCGTGATCGCAAATATGTTTGAGCAGGAAAGTCGTGGTCGTCTTACCGTTGGTACCGGTGACGGCTGCCAGTTTGAGGTGCTTCGAAGGGTTCTGGTAAAATGCGGCTGCCATGTCCGCCAAGGCCCAGCGGGCGTTTGGCACGACTATGTTGGTTGCCCGACTCCGAAGCTCTGTGTGCTCGCTCACCACTGCCACCGCTCCGCGTTCAAGCGCCATCTCCACAAACTGTGATCCGTCCACCTTCTCGCCCTTGATGGCGACAAAAAGCGCTCCTGGCTGGACCCTGCGCGAGTCGTAGGCAATCGAGGTGATTTCCCGGTCGACGCTGCCGTCGATGAGCGTCGTGGCTGTTGCTGAAAGTAGTCCTTTTAGTTGCATCCCATTGTGTTCCTAGTCGCGGACCCGTTCGGTCTGTGTCACCAACGTATTGGCATCAACGTCGTCCGGAGAAGGCGTCAGGTTCATGTACCGGGCTACCCGCTCCCCGATCCGGGAAAAAACCGGAGCCGCCACCGACCCCCCGTAATACTGATCGGATTTGGTCTGCGCCTCGTCAAACATCACGATGGCCACGAACTCGGGAGCTTCAGCGGGCATGAATCCGGCAAAGGAAACCACGTACTTTTTCTCGTAGGTCCCGCTGGGGCCGATCTTCTGGGCGGTCCCGGTCTTGCCGGCCACTTTAAACCCGGACACGTGAGCCAGGACCGCCGTGCCCCGTTTGCTGACGACATCAACGAGGGCGTCCCGGATGGAATGGGCCGTGGCTTCTGAAACCACCCGGCGCACCTCGACTGGCTGGAATCCCTGGATCACATTTCCCTCGGCATCGGTAACCTCGCGCACGATCTGCGGCATCAGCAGACGCCCCCCGTTTGCGATAGTGGACATCGCCGATACGATCTGCAAAGCGGTGACTCCCACCTCATGTCCCATCGGAACGTGCGTGATCGACACCTTGCTCCATGTGTAGGTCGGATGCACTACCCCGCTGCTCTCGCGCGGCAGATTTATCCCAGTGCGCTCTCCGAATCCGAAGCGCCGCACGAATTCATAGAGCTTCTGCTCGCCCAACTGGATTCCCAGCTTGGCCGCCCCGATGTTGCTGGATTTAACCAGGATATCCGACACGCTCAAATCCCCATACGGATGAGTGTCATGGAGAATCTTCCCGCCGTAGTTGAAGTGCCCGTTCTCACAAAAAATGAAGGTATTCGCGTTGACCAGTTTCTGCTGCAGGGCGGCGGCCGTGGTCACGATCTTGAAGGTCGATCCAGGTTCGACCATGTCCGTGATAGCCCGGTTTCGGAGCACTTCCTCGGGAACATTCTCGATCTTGTTCGGATCAAAATTGGGGCGGTTGGCCATCGCCAGGATCTCTCCGGTCTGCGGACGCATAATCACGCAGGTGGCCATCTTGGGCTTTAACTGCTTGCACGCGCTTTCGAGCTCGCTTTCGACGATCTGCTGGATGCCCATGTCGATGGTCAGCTTGACGTTGTTGCCGTCCCGGGCGGCCCGTTCCTGGCCACGGAAAGCCACCAACTCACGTCCTTTTCCGTCGCGTTCAATGACCCGGAATCCTTCGTGCCCGCGCAGGTACTGGTCGAGCGTGCGCTCGACGCCGTCCATCCCAGAGTTTTCGTTGTTGAGGTAGCCCACGACATGGCAAAGCATCTGCCCATTGGGATAAATCCGTTCGTAGTCCTGCTCGGTATGGATCCCCCTTAAGTTCTTGGCGTCCAGTTGGGCCTTGATCTCCAGGGCAACGCTCTCGGGCACCTTGTGTTTGAGCACAATATATTGGCTGGGCACTTTCTTCCCGGCCACCTTGTCCTCGCGCTGGGCGGCTAGACGCTCCAGCATTTGAGCCGGGCTGAAGCCCAATGGTCCCGACAAGATTTGGGCCACTGCCTCAGGATCCTTTAGCAGGGAACCATCGGCAATGAGGGTCTTGGTCGGTTCGTTCTGGGCCAAAGGCTCGCCATTTACGTCCTGGATGATCCCGCGCTTGGCATGGATGCCCACCCGGTTGACGTGCTTGTCTGTGCCTTTACGGGCCCATTCCTGCGCGCGCGTCACGTGGAGCTCCACCAACCGGGCCGAAAAGAGCGTAAAGCATCCAGCCAACCCGCAGCACACCACCACCGCACGCGTTTTGGCTGAGGAACTCACTCCCGGGGCCTTTCATTGGAAACAGCGCGCAAATCCCCTTGCGTAGGGCGGGCAGGATTTTCCAGACGCACCAGCCGATCATCGCTGATAGGAATAAGCTTGATGAACCCGTCAGCCAGTCGCCGCTGCAGGGCCGAGTGGGAGGAGAGCAAGGCCACCTTAGCACTCACCACCTCGTCCTGCGTCGCCAATTCGGCCAACTCACGCTCCAAGGCTTTGATCTTGGTGCCATCGCTATGGATCTGGTTCTTCAAGTATACATACCACAGGCCCGCTCCCCCCAAGAGCAAGCAGATGGTCACCCACGTACAGATCGAGGCCAGGGGAACGGCGTTAGGATGGCGGCGGCGGTTAGAGGCCATAAAGTTTCAAAGTTTTTCAACCACCCGTAGTTTGGCACTGCGCGAGCGCGGGTTGCTGCGCTGCTCCGCGTCGCTGGCCACCAAGGCCTTGCGCGTGACCCGTTTGAAGATGTAATCGGGGTTGCGCCGCGGCGCGGGCCACTCCGGCTTGTCCAACCATTCGGCGCTGCGTAGGGCAAAAAAGCTTTTTACGATGCGATCTTCCAGCGAATGGAACGTGATCACAGCAAAACGCCCGCCCGGGCTCAGACGTCCCGAAAACTGGGCAAGGGCTAGCTCCAGAACCTCCAACTCGCGGTTGACGGCAATCCGCAATGCTTGGAACACACGGGTCGCCGGATGGGATTTGCTGTGGCGAGGCACGACGTTCTCGATGGCCTGAGCCAATTCGAGAGTCCTCACGAACGGTTTCACCATCCGGTCGCGCACCAGGCGAGCCGCTATCCTTTTGGCCGCCGGCTCCTCGCCGTGCACACGGAAAATGCGCTCAAGCTGCTCAGCACTCATCGTGTTGACCAAGTCGGCCGCAGTCACCGTGGCCGTCGGATCCATCCGCATATCCAACGGGCCGTCGTTCATGAACGAAAAGCCGCGTTCTGGAGTATCCAACTGATGGGAGGAGACCCCAATATCCAGGAGTACCCCATCCACAGTTTCGAGCCCAAGCGCGTCCAGCACTGTATTGGCCTGCGCGAAGCTGGTTTGTACCGGCTGGAATTGGGCGCCGAACCCGGCCAACCGGCCCGACGCATACGCAATGGCTGCAGGATCCTGATCCAAGCCGATCACACGCGCCCCAGCCCGAAGCAAGGCTTCACTGTGGCCTCCGCCCCCAAGGGTGCCGTCCACAATCACCCGCCCGTCGGAGGCCAAGAGCCTTTCAACGGTTTCCTGGAGCAAGACCGGCTCGTGATACTCGTGTCGCGGTGCTTTCAATTTCGACGGCTTCCGCGGCGTTGTCGCCTGCGGCTCGCCTTGCTGTTCGGCTAATGCAATCATAACCCAAATTCAGCAAGGTGCGGCACTGCTCCCACCGCGTGCTTGGATTGCTCGCTCTCCCAAACCCGCGTATTCCAAATCTCAAAAGTTTCTATGGCTCCGGCCAGCGTGACATCCCCGGCGAGGTCCAGGCGTTTGCAAAAGTCCTCGGGCAAAACCAGTCGCCCGGCCTTGTCCAAACGGCACTGGCGTGTGCCCGAGCCCAGTTCACGCAAGACCTGCAAGCGTTGGGGTCCGGGCAATGAGGAGGCTAGGACCCGGATCCGTTCCACCTCCGAAAAAGGCATGATTTTGAGGCACTTCCCATCGCTGCTGGGGCGCAGGAACACTTCGGCTTCCTCTGCAAAACGCCACGCCGAAGGGATGGTGATACGGCTCTTCCCATCGATTGCATGGCGGAACTCACCCATAAAGACAGGCGTGGAGGAGTTCGAGGTGGTGGTGGCCATGGCGGATCGCGTTTGGGAATTCATCCCATTTTCTCCCAAAACGTCCCGCCTTATCCCTCCTCGGCCCATAAAGGTCAACGCCATTCCAACCCTTTTTTCCGCACCTGTTTGCCTTTGACCACTCCCCACTCCGGCGAATCCCCCCGGATCCTCGTGCCTTCCAAGTTGGCATTGTCAACCAATCTACTCTCTCTAATCCTACGCGCCATGACTTTTGCCCCTGCCATCCAACTTCTGGCCCTTAGCCTTGCGACCATCCCCATCTCCAGCCTGCGGGCGGCCCCCGGCGACGCGATCATCCGGGCACAGGCGGGTGCTTGGGAAATCGTCATCACCACGACGGCCCGGGTGGCGGGTGCCATCCACTCGCTGACTTGGAACGGCAAGGAATTCATCAATTCCAGTGACCATGGGCGCCAGCTCCAGTCGGCCTCCAATTTGGATAACGGCACGCCCATCACGAACGAGACGTACAATCCCACGGAAGCGGGTTCGGTTCGCGACGGCGCCGGAGCGACTTCGACCAGCCAGCTTATCAGCATGGAAAGCGGCCCCAACTGGTTGCAATCAACCAACCGGATGGCGTTCTGGCTGGCTCCCGGGGACAGTTCAAGCGGAAACCGCGCAAAGAACACGACCCAGCTTAGCCAGCACCTTCTGACCAAACGGGTCACCATTGGTTACAAGAGCCTTCCCCAAGTCATCTCCTACGACGTGAGTTTCAGCGTCCCCACAGGCGAGTCCCATCAGCACGCGGTGTTTGAAGCGCTCACCGGCTATATGCCTGCGACTTTCAGTACTTACTCCCAGTTCAACCCCCGGTCACGCCAACTTGAGCCCCTGGGCGTGGGACCTGGTGAAATCGGCCGGCCCGTGGTTCTTTCCCTGCCTTCTGGATCCCATGCGATGGGCATCTATGCGCCACCTCAACCCGGCCCCGGTCTATCCGGCCCCACCTACGGCCGCTTTTCCTTTGACCATGCAAACGTCTCGAAATGGAACTGTGTTTTCCGGCTACAAATTCCTACCGGCATTCGACCGGCCAAGTACCCCTTCAAGATGTTTGTCGCCGTAGGCACTTTGGACGATGTGACCCAGGCTTTGGGCGCTCTGGATTCCGAGTTCGCGGCGCATTGAGCTCTGTGCGCGGGCCACCCCGCTCCCACGGGATTTGGACTCGAAGTCTTAAGGGTAAGCGGTTCCGAAGCGCGGGTTGCCACTAAGCACTGGATGTTCTGCGTCTTGATTCACGCCAAGACGCAAAGACGCAAAGATGATTGAGAATGAGATCGGCAAATTGATGGTGGATGCCTCGGGTGGTAAATGGCCTGCCAGAGGAAATCTTGGTGCCTTTGCGTCTTTGCGTGGTTGGGGCGTCAACGCAGAAAAGGCCAACAAGCGGGTGCTTGTCGGCCTTTTCAAAACTCCAGGTCCTTAGAGTTCCTGGCCAACCGAGTAGCGCACGAAACTGCGAATACTGAGGTTCTCGCCCAACGCCTTGCTCTTCTCCGCCAAAAGCTGCGTGATTGTCTGGTCAGGGTTCTTGATGAATGCTTGGTCAATCAAGCAGGACTGGCTGTAGAACTTGTCCATTTTCCCGTCGACGATCTTCTCGATGATGTTAGCGGGTTTGCCAGCAGGCACTTGGCCGCGGCAAATCTCGCGCTCACGTTCCATCAATTCCGGGGCAACGCCCGAGCGATCCACGCAAATGGGATTGGCAGCGGCAATCTGGAGCGTGATGTCGCGCACCAATTGCTTGAAATCTTCGTTCTGGGTAGTGGCTTCATTCTGGGCACCCACTTCCACCAATACTCCGACTTTACCGCCGGTATGGATGTAAGCAGCCACCAAACCATTGCCCTGAACTTCCAGGCGGCTGTGGCGGCGAATACGGACGTTCTCGCCGATCTTCTGGACGGCTTCGACGCGGTCATTCTCTAAATCTACTTCGGGTTGTTCGGCGATCTTCTTGGCGATCCCGTCGCAGAAAGCCCGGAAGCTATCGTTCTTGGCTACAAAATCGGTCTCGCAGTTGACTTCCACGAGGACACCGACCTTCGCCCCTGGCAGAATTGCTTGGGCAATGACTCCATCCTTGGCTTCGCGATCAGCCTTCTTGGCTGCGCCAGCGGCCCCTTTCTTGCGGAGCAGGTCCACAGCGGCTTCCAAATCCCCGTTGGACTCCCCAAGTGCGCGCTTGCACTCCATGAGGCCAGCATTGGTCTTCTCGCGGAGGGTCTTAACTAACTGGGCATCAATTACAACAGCGGTGCTCATGGGATATTTGGAGTTGGATGTTTAAAAACACAGAGACGAGAGCGGGTTGCCCTCGTCTCTGTAAAAGGGATACGGACCGGAAGGCCTTATTCGCTGACGGCAGAAAGGGCTGCCTGCTCTTTGCGCGCAGTCGTAGCACCGCCCGAAACGATAGCATCGACGACTTTCTGCAGGATGATGCGGATCGCGCGGATCGCGTCATCGTTGCCGGCGATCGGATAATCGATCAACTCGGGGTTCGCGTTGGTATCCACGATCGCGACGATCGGGATTTTCAAACGCTTGGCTTCCGCCACGGCAATCGCTTCCCGGGTGGTGTCGATGATGACCATCACATCCGGATACTTCTCCATGTTGCGGATGCCTTCGAGATTGCGCTTGAGCTTCTCGCCTTCGCGGCTCAATGCGGCCAATTCCTTCTTGCCCATCTTGCCGTAGAGCGGGTTGGTCTCGATCTCTTCGATGAACTTGAGACGGGCAATGCTTTTGCGGATCGTCGTCAGGTTGGTCAGCGTGCCTCCCAGCCAGCGCTGGTTGACGTAGAACTGTCCGCAAGCCTGTGCGGCTTCCTTGACGGCTTCCTGCGCCTGTTTCTTGCAGCCAACAAACAGCACTTTGCCATTCCGCGCAGCAATGTCGGAAAGAAACTTCGACGCTTCATCGAGTTGGCGCACTGTCTTGCCAAGGTCGATGATGTAGATCGCGTTGCGTTTCTCAAAAATGAACGGCTTCATCTTTGGGTTCCAGCGTTTGGTCTGGTGACCAAAGTGGACTCCAGCTTCGAGAAGTTCCGTCATCAATTCTGTGGACATAAGTATTGGCGAGATGTGGGCGTACTAATTAAAAAAGGGGCGCAAAGGATGCGATAGCTCAAGCGGGAGTGCAAGGGTCTTTTTGGAAATCTTTCCCTTTGCAAGTTTGAGCCCTCCATGGCTAAGCGACTCCAGCCTGGGTCTCCAGAAACCGCGCATAAAGCCAACACAGGTCCGAGAGCCGGTTGAGGTAGCGGATGCTCTCCGGGTTCACAGGAAACCCGCCTTGGCCCAAATCCAGAACGGCTCGCTCGGCTCTCCGGCAAGTCGTCCGGGCCACGTCCAGAACCGCACTTTCACGGGTGGCTCCGGGCGTAGCCCAATGCTTGAAGCTTATCTGGTGATTGCGTTCCAGATCCTCGATCAAGGCCGTAAGCCGATCAACCATCTCCGAATCCATGGCCTGAAACCCGCCCGCCGCGTACCGTTCGCGGTCCTGTTCGTCCACGGCAACCTCTCCCATGAGGATCACCAACTCCTTCTGGATCGCAAATACGCGCTCATTGATTGCCGGATTGCCGCAATACGCGCGCACCATCCCCAAGGCCGCATTGAGTTCGTCACATGCGCCGTTGGCCACGATCCGCAAGTCGGTTTTAAGTACACGTCGGCCATACATCAGCCCCGTGGTCCCGTTATCACCGGTCTTGGTCGCGATTGACATGAGATTCAAATCTGGGCGCGATTCCGGCCAAACGCCAGACCCGAGTGAGCAAGGCATGCCATTACAAATGCCTGCCCATGTCGAAGCACCCGTCTCCCAGTTCGGCCGGCCGGGTCGGAAGCCAGTTCTGTCCGGGAGGGACAACCGGGAATAGCCCAGCGATTTATCCCTGGGATCTCGATCAGAAAGACGCGAGTCCCGGTAGGGAAGGAAAGAAGGCGCCCCCAGACGGCTCAAGGGCTCTCCCCGACAGCAAGCCGAATCGACTCACAAAGCTGCGCGCACGGCACCTTGAAACTGATCTTCCGCCCAACATCCCATCCAAAATCGTAAGGATGGATGCAAGCCGTTCCTGCTGGAACCTCGCTCGACTTGGCTGTGCGCCGTCGAGGGACCCGCTTTTTGGCCAATGGGGAATACCCGGGGATCATTGATCCAGCCGGCCGCGGCGCGTTCAGAAGCCCGTCGTATAGGCCACTGAGAAAAGGTGCCCGCTTGAGCCCGGTAGTTGGCTGTCCTTGGAAAAATTCGTCACAAGCCGCCACGATGGTCTTCAGGAGGTCTTTTGCAGGAGATTTCAGGTTTTTAACATCGGATGCCTGGGCTTGCAGGATCAACTCAGCCCCCTCGGGAAGATGTCGCCAGCTGGCAGCGGTACCGAATTTGTTCGTAAACACCCATTTGACGAGGTTGCCCACGTCCATTTGGTTATCTTGCACTTTGAGCACGGGATACCCCTTTTGCGAGTACTGGGGTTTGAGCCAATTGGCGAACAGGCTGCCATCCGTCTCGCCTGCCGCAGCCGTGAAATCGTATTTGGCCTCCAGGCGGCGGAGCTTTTCAGCGGCAATCTCCCGTTCCACGTCCGTGCCGCCGGCGGCCATAGCCGACAGATGCGTGTGTCGGCGCCGGATGGCCGTCGTGGCAGCTTCCTTGGTGGTGGTCGAATGCATAATGAGCCCGGAATCCCAGCACAGGGAGCGTGAAAAGTCAG
>JAYVTN010000437.1:0-13730 GCA_043788785.1 Spartobacteria bacterium
CCGCTCTTGGGGCTTCTGTTTGCCGTCCTCGGAAAATTCCACTTCCGTTTTTTTGCCTTTTTTCACGTAAAGCGCTTCATAAGTTACACCCGTAGCCCGTTTGATCCGGTTGACGCGCTCAACTTTTGCGCCCTGGGCTCCAGCTTCAATGGCTTTACGCGCCCCTTCGGGCACCTTTTCCAGCGGAACGGTTTCTTCCTCACCATTAAGTTTGCCGTCTGCCGTAACAGACACCTCGCGGTTGGGTTGCCCTGCCTCGGTAAGATCAACTTCGTAAACGGTGACCTTGCCGTCTTTTTCAATGGCGAGGCTGCTGATTTTTGCGGTGCCGGCAGCTTTTTTGAGCGCTAGAGCGGCAGCAGGTGGGATTCTTTCCAATTTGGCGGCAATGGCGGCGTCATCGGCCCAAAGCGAGGAAAATGCGGTCAGGAGGGTGGCGGATATCAGCAACTTAGTTTTCATAAAGAGGGAATTTTCATTGAATGTAGACGACCGGGGGTGTCAGGTCAGCGGCCTTTAGATGACAAAACTGTCAGAAAGCCCCCCCCGACTTGTCAACATGCACGTTTAGGAGAACGTTGGGGGCTGTTTGATCTATTGCTTTGTTCCCCCGATGCGCGTGCTCCTAGCCGAAGACGAAAAAAAACTCGCGAGCTTTATTCGTAAAGCCTTGAGAGAGGCCAGCTATGCGGTGGACGAAGTCCATGACGGGGAGTCCGCTCTGGATTGTGCCTTGAGCATACCGTACGACGCCATCATTTTGGATATCATGTTGCCAGGCCGGGACGGGCTGAGCGTCCTCAAACTCATCCGCTCGGAAAAGATCTATACCCCGGTGCTTATCCTTACTGCACGGGGGGAAGTTTCCGAGCGCATCGAAGGGTTGGAACTGGGAGCCGATGATTATATGGGCAAACCCTTCGCGATGCGCGAACTGCTCGCCCGAATCGCGGCCATGACCCGCCGTGTTTCAGCCAACAAAGCCACGCTGCTACGATTGGAGGACCTAAAAATGAATGTTCTCAATCGGGAAGTCACTCGCGCGGGCAAACCGATTCATCTCGCTTTGCGGGAATTTGCACTTCTCGAATACCTGATGCGCAGTCCAAACATTGTCCATTCCCGCACGAGCCTTTGCGAGCATGTCTGGGATTACCATTTTGATACTGGCACCAATGTGGTGGACGTTTACATTCAGCGACTGCGCCGGAAACTCGACGACGAATATCCGCTGAAGCTCGTTCACACCGTCCGCGGAGTCGGCTACATCCTCCAGGGTACGGAATGAGGCATTGGTCGCTCGGGGCGAAACTGACGGCCTGCTCGGCGTTGATTGTCGGCGCGGTCCTTTTGATCTGCAGCTTCGCAGCCGTGCTCTTCATCCAGCGCGAACAATTGGAAGCGTTAGATGATCAGCTTCGCAACGAGGCGCATACCTTCTTTGGCGAAGTCTCCCGTCACGACGGTGGACTCGACTGGAGCAACCCTGCCGAGGTTAAAGCAATCCTCCCGATTACCCGTACCCAACGTCTGGTGACAGTGATCGGCCCCAGTGGGCGAACCCTTCATCAGTCAGGTCCCACCAACCCGGTGCAATTCGGGGCCCATCTTAAAGGCAGCCAGACCCTGAAATCCGGCGAACACACAATCCGGCTTTGCGTTTTCCATCACCGCGGAATGACCCTTTGTCTCGGGGCCGAACTGAGCGAAATCAATGCAGACGGAACCGAACTGCTGACCGGTTTGCTAGTTGGGCTGCCGCTCCTGCTGGGAACGGTCGCTGGAGGAGGCTGGTGGCTCGCGCAGAGGGCTCTCGCGCCTATTCGCGCCATCACTGCCGCCACTGAGCAAATCACGGTTGAGCGTTTGACCCAGCGACTGCCCACCCTCTGGTCGAGAGATGAAATCGGGAAACTCAGCGAGGTGCTTAACGCAATGTTTGACCGTTTGGAAGCAAGCTTCCGCCAAGCCATGCGCTTCAGCGCCGATGCATCGCACGAATTGAAAACTCCCCTGAGCGTCCTGCGGGTAAGCATTGAGGACCTTTTGCAGTCGCCGACCCTCGGCGAAGCCGATCAGAGAGCGCTTTCTGCGATGCTCGAGCAGACCCGGCATCTCTCTTCCATCACCGAGAGCCTGCTGTTGCTTGCACGCGCCGATGCCGGCCGCTTGAAGCTTGATTGCACGGAAGTGGACTTGCGCGAACTCATCACAGCCTGCGCCGACGACGCCACCATCATTGCCGAGGTGCGCCAAATCAGCCTCCACTTGTCACTCCCAGATTCTCTACGGGCTTGCGTCGAGTCGGGGCGACTGACCCAGATCCTCCTCAATCTTCTCGATAACGCCGTGAAATTCAATCATGAGCGCGGCACGGTCACGATCCTCGCGGAGTCCACCGAAAATGGGCAGATTACTATCCAGATCGCCAACACCGGTCCGGGGATTCCTTCGGAAGAAGCCGCCAGAATTTTTGAACGTTTCTTTCGGCTTGAAGCCAATATCGCTCAACCAGGCCACGGACTCGGACTTAGCCTCGCAAGGGAACTGGCCCGCGCCCACGGAGGCGATTTGATCCTCAAAAGTTGTGATCCGATCTGGACCGTCTTTGAATTGAGCATTCCGGGACGCCCCCAGTAGCGTGAATTGAAGGCGGTCGGTTCGGTCGGACTCGGCGCGAGTCAGGCAAACTCCAGCGGTTTCCCATCTCCGGTTTCAAGCCGCAGTGAGGGCCGAAGGAGCAGAGGGGCCCGGAGCGGGAGATGATTTTTCCGGCACTTCCGCGAAAGGCCGGCCAACTCCATCTGTGCTTTTCGGCGAGTGCCACGGTCTATCCCTCGGATTTTGGATCAAAAGCTAAGATTGTTTGTGTCCCCAGTGTTAGGATACACGCAGGCCACCACTCACCACCTCTTATGAAGACCCGATCCTTTGCCTTGTGTATCCTCTTTCCCATGATGGGAACGACCTCCTCCCTGCTTTCAGCGGGCGAACCCGGCAAAGCGCCGGTCCAGATTGCAAAGGCCGCAGCGACCAAAGAAGTCACCCCCCAGGAAGCTGCCAAGCTTTTGGCCTCCACCAAGCCCTTGGTTCTCGATGTTCGCACCCCCGACGAATTTGCCGAAGGCCATATCCAAGGAGCTCTCAACATCAGTTCCAATGACCCGGATTTTGACAAGAAGGTGGGGGCAATGGACAAGACCCGTTCTGTGATCCTGCATTGCGCGGCGGGTGGCCGTAGTGCACGCGTCCTCCCAAAGCTTGAAGCGCTGCATTTCACCCAGATTTACCACATGAACGGTGGATTCAACGCTTGGGCCGATGCAGGTCAGCCCGTTGCAAAATAGGTCGACTCCATGGAAACCGTCGACTTCGTCTTACGCGGTGAATTTGTAGAACTCCACAAGCTCTTGAAATTCCAAGGGCTAGCTGACAGTGGCGGCGGAGCCAAGGCGCTGGTGGCCTCTCGGGCAGTGCGCGTGGACGGCCAGGTGGAGACCCGTAAAGGGTGTAAGCTGAGGGGGGGGCAACGCGTCGAAGCGGAAAACGTCGTGATCGTCATTCGAGCGGCCCCGGCAGCTTGAGCCCGAGCCAGTTTGGATATCAGACTCGCTAAGCGACTGCGCACTCCCCAGATTCTTGGCCCCTCACTGATGTCTATCCAAACCCCAGGCCCTCGTACCGAGCCCGACAGCCCTAAGCCCTCCGCTCTGTCGGGAACGGATTCGGGCTCCGGAATTTTGGATGTCCGCAGCCTTCAAGCGATCGCCGCGGCATTGTTCCATTCTGCGGCTCCGTACCCGGAAAAGATTGCCACCATGCTCAGCTTCCTGGTGCAACGCACCGAAGCGACTGCCGCATACCTATTCCGGCAGGCTGACCCTGGCCCGAGCCTGGAATTGGAAGCCTCCCATCCCGAGCCGGCCGCTACGGCGGACCGGACCGCCTTTGTTGCTGCGCGCATGGCCTGCACGCAATCGGTGCGCACCCAGCAGGTACAGTTCAGCAACCTCGCGAGGCCCGGGGCACCTGCCATTTTGGTGTCCTGCGCCATCGCGGGACCCGGGGAAGCAAGTGCCGCCCTTAGCTTGCTGCTGAAAGACCAGACCAAGGAAGCCGTCGACTCCGCGCTGGTGCTTTTGCAGTGGATGGCCGAAGGGCTGCGGCTGATGCTTTGGCGCTCCGCGGATGCGGTCCGGATCAAGGAACTCGAGCAAGGCTTGGCCAATGCGGCCGCGTTGCCTGAGTTGCTCAGTCATGCGTCGCAAGCCAGCGATCTTCCACATGCTCTCCATACCTTGGTCCATGAACTCAACCATTGGCTAGGCTCAGACCAACTGGTCCTCGCTCGTTGGAGTCTCCACCGATGCCGGGTGGTTGCCCTCTCGGGTTCCAGCGAAGTCTCCAAGCGCGGCGACGCGCATCACGCCTGCGAGATGGTCCTCAGGGCCGCCATCCGCCAGGAACGTGACATCGCCTGGCTGAGCTCTTCGACCCATCCTCGGGAAGTTTCCCCCTACTCCGGTGAACTCGAGCACCTTTTCGGCGCAAAGCAGTTTCTGGCCGCACCGCTTAAGGCCCCCGATGGAAGCGTCCACGGTGCCTGGCTGATCCTTTGGAAAACCGACCAGCCCCCGAGTCCGTCGGTCCTCCAGTTTCTCAGTGCGGCCAATCCCCATGTGGCGGCCCACCTGCTCGTGTTGAGCAAAGCCAAGCCTGGCCAGTTCGGGGGATTTCTCCAAAGGACCTGGCTCCACGCCACCCGGAACCAGAAACGGGCCGCATGGGTAGGGAGCGCGTTGTTAATCGGACTCCTGCTTTGGCCCGTCTGCTACCGGATCAAGGCGCCCTGCGAACTTCAGCCCGTCATACGCCGCGTCGTGGCGGCTCCCTTCGACAGCCTTTTACACCGGGCGTTTGCCAAGGCAGGACAGACCGTCACCCAGTCTACCCTCCTGGCCGAGATGGATGGCAAAGAAGTGCGCTGGCGCTTGGCTGAAGCCATTGCCAAACAGGCGCGCGCTTCCAAACAAGCCGAGAAATTCATCACCGAAGGCGATATCGCAGCCGCCCGCATGGCCGAACTCGAAACCAGCGGCCTCGAAGAAGAACGCAAACTCCTGGAATACCGGCGCGACAACCTTGAGATCCGAGCGCCGATTTCCGGCGTGATCCTCTCGGGAGACTTGGAACGCTCGGAAGGGGTGCCACTGAAAACCGGCGAAGTCCTTTACGAGATCGCACCTTTGGAAGAGATGTTAGTCGAGGTGTGGGTGGACACGGATGACATCGCATTAGTGGCACCCGGGCTGGCGGTGGAGATTCGTCTAGAAAGTGAGCCTGGGCGGCTTTGGAAGGCCAAGCTGACCCGGATCAGTCCGCGTTCGGAGCTACGCGGGAGCCAAAGCGCATTTATTTGTGAAGCGATCGTGAGCGATTCCACCCACCAATTGAGGCCGGGCGTCAAAGGGCGGGCTAAGATCTACGGGGCCCAACGCCCGTTGATCTGGAACGTGACACGCCGCGCCTGGAACTACCTGCGCCTCAAGCTCTGGTAGTTCATCCAGTTCATCCAGTCCATTCAGTCCATTCAGTCCATTCAAGGGACCCAAAGGACCTAAAACCCTCAGGGGAGCGTCACCGAAAACTTTGTCCCACTGATGAGCAAGCCTTCGGCATTGTCCACCAACAGCTTTACCCGCACCGTGCCGCTGGCCGGTTCAGTCACCGGGCTGACAAATTCCACCGTGGCTTTGCGCTCGGGCCCCCCTTCGAGAGGACGCACGGCCAGTTCCTTCTGTGCCTTGATACGCAAAGCAGCTTGGGGCTCCACATAGACGACTACACGCAGTCGGGCCAAATTGACTACCGTCAATACATGATCGGCCCGGGCATCCACGCTTTCGGCCACGTCACGCAGCACCCGTGTCACGACTCCGTCAATGGGCGAACGGAATGTGCGCCGGTTGATACTCTGCTGGATTCGCTCCACCTCGAGCACGCTCGCCTTCTTTTCGTCTACCGCACTCTCCAACTCGGCCTCGCCGATGTCCAGGTCCGCAGCCGCCCGTTCCAATTCCTCGGGATTCGCGTTTTGTGAGCTAGCCAATTGACGCAGTTTGCTCAGACGACTGCGCCGTAATTCCACCTTGGTCGTGGCGGTTTTTACCAGCGCATCACTCTTTGCCTTATTCTGGGCGATCTTCAGGGTCGCCTCCAACACACCGCTGTCGAGCCTCCCCATGAGCTGCCCGCTCTTGACTGAATCGCCTTCTTTGACCCGCATCTCTTCGACAACACCGGCTTCCGCCGCCGAAAGATCAATGGTTTCTACCGGTTCAGAAAAGCCAATCACGTTTGTGCGCGGGTCTTGGGGCGCTGCGTCCACCGCCCCAACAAGAGCGAGCAATCCACACACGGCTAAGCCCAACGCGGGCCCGTGCAGCCGCCTTTTTAGATCGCTAAGCAAATTCATACCTATTCATCTGCTTGAGCACAGCCCGAGGCACAAGCCATTCCCGGGGATTATCCGATCCGATCCTTGGTCTGCTCCATCCAATGATCTTGCTCCATGAGTTGGGAGCGTTGGCTGAACAAGCGCTTTTCGACCGCTTTCTGAACACGTTCGAACACGAGTGCCGCCTGGGCGGGCAACTCGCCATTGGCATCCGCCTTTTGTCTTTGCAGGTAGCTAGCTTCTTCGGGCGCGTAATGGGCCAGGAGAAAGTCCTCGGCGCTCATGAACATCTGTGCGCTCCCCGGTTCGCCTTGCCGGCCCGAACGGCCTAGAAGTTGCCGGTCCACCCGTCTGGACTCATGGCGTTCCATCCCGATGACATGCAAACCACCGCGTTCGGCCACTCCGGGCCCCAGCCCGATATGGGCGCCACGCCCTGCCATATTAGTTGCCAGCGTGATGGCCTCCATCCGCCCCGCCTGGGAGACGATCTCGGCCTCTTCCTTATCCTGCTTGGCGTTAAGCAGACGATACCGCAATCCCAGCCGATCCAAGCATTGGGCCAATTGCTCGCTCGCCTGGATGGTACGGGTGCCTGCCAAAACCGGCTGGCCTGTCTGATGTCGACGCTGGATCTCTTTGGCAGCCGCCTCCAACTTCGCCGTGGCACCCAAAAACACCCGGTCTGCGCCGAACTCCAGCCGGGACGCCCTATTGTTGGGAATGGGTTGAACTCCGGTCCCATACACCCGCAAAAGCTCGCCAGCGCTTTCCATGGCCGTACCCGTCATGCCTCCGACCTTGTCGTAGAGCCGGTAGAAACGTTGGCGCGAGATACTTGCCAAGGAATGGGTTTCGGAGGTGACCGGGACCCCTTCTTTGACTTCCATGGCCTGATGGAGGCCTTCGCGCCACGACCGGTCGGGATCCGCGCGCCCGGTAAATTCATCCACCAAAACAATTCTATCTTCCTGTACCATGTAATGAACGTCCTTGCCGAAAAAATTCTCGGCCCGGAAAGCGTTTTCAACGTAGTTGGTCCAGGGTCGCTGGAGCTGCTCCCACGGCACTCCCAAGTCATCCTCATAAATGCGCTCCAAGCCCGCTTCGGTCAAAAGGATGCGCCGTTGCATGGGTTCGAGCGTGAAATCTTTGCCTGGGGAAAGGGTGGCCGCCAATCCCCTGGCCAATTGGTAGACAGCCGCTTGCTCTGGCGGCAAAAGGCCTTTGGATCCGCTGATGATTAAGGGCGTCAGGGCCTCGTCGATTAGGATACTGTCAGCCTCATCCAAGATGGCGAATGCCAAGCCACGCTGAGAGATGGGTGTAGCCTCACGCAGGGTTCCCAGCAACCGTTCCCGGAAGATGTCGCCAAGCTTCCGTGGCGGTTGAGCAAATAGCTCCACTTGATCCCGCAAGTAATCAAAACCGAATTCCGAGCCAACCCCATAGGTGATGTCGGCCCCATAAGCCCTGCGTTTGATTCCTGGGGTGGCACGTTCCGGCAAAAGCGCCGAAGTCATTCCCAAGAGGGTGAACACTCCCGAGGTGAACTCGTGGTCCCGCTTAGCCAAGTACGAGTTGACCGTAGCAATATGCACCCCGCGACCGCCGAGCGCTTGGACGTAGGCGGGAAATATCGCCGCCAATGTTTTGCCCTCGCCCGTGGCCATTTCGGCAATACTGCCCCGGCAAATAGCCAAGCCGGCAAGCAACTGACAATCGTAAGCCTTCATTCCCAGGGAGCGCACGGCAGCTTCGAATGCCAAAGCAAATCCGTCCGGAATGGCATCCTCCACCGTACGCCCGGCTGCGACTTGCCCGCGCAAACGCAGGGCTCGACCTGTGAGCTCCGGAGTACCAAGGGACCCTAAACCCTCAGCGATTTGCCGGATTCGGCTCACGAGGCCTTCATCGCCCGGGCCCTCTTTGGAACCCAGACGCTGGCGCATCCATTGTCCACCGGCATTCCATACAAACGGCCACGGATCATATTGGCGTTGGAGGTGGCGTCTGAACTGGTGGAAGGTACTCACCGCTTCTCTATGGCAGAAACGCCCCCCGGTTTCCTCATTTACTTCGCGCTTACCCGGGGCCATTAAGACCCCCCCCGCTTTTAAGCGGCACCCATGTCCTCGCTTTTAGATCATCGAGTCCGCGAATTGGCCCATTCCCGCCCCCGGTTAAGGCCAGACCTTCGCTTTGTGCTCCAAGAATTCCAAGGCGAACCTTCCTACCTGATGGAGGACCCGATCAAGCGGCGTTTTTTCCGCGTTGGACTGCGCGAGTATGCATTCCTGCAGCGGCTAGACGGCTCGCTTCCCGTGGGCCGTATCGTGGCCCAACTCGCAGCGATCTCCCGGAAAGATGCTTTTACCGAGCAGGAAGCGGCGGCCGTGATCCGGTGGCTGGCTGATACCGAACTCCTAATCCACGTCGATTCCGCGCATTCACAGCGCCTCTTCGAACATCTCAACGTGCAGCGCCAGTCCCAGCAGTTCTTGCAGAAAAGCAGCAGCCTGCTTTTTCTTAAGAAGGCTTTGGGTAACCCGGACCGGCTTCTAAGCGGGCTCTTGCCGTGGCTAAGTTGGACGCTGAGTCCTTATTTCTTCCTAGTCTGGCTGGGCACCCTCGTCGCGGGCACCCTGGCCGTCGGCCAACACTGGAACCGGTTCGCCACCGAGGCCCAAAGCTTGATCACTGGCAACGAAGTACTGGTTTCAATCCTTGTCTGGGTGGTTCTCAAAGCCGTCCACGAACTATGGCACGGACTGGCCTGCAAGCGTTTCGGGGTGCCGGTGCCCGAAGCTGGGGTCATGCTCCTGCTCTTTGTCACCCCGCTGGCTTATGTGGATGCCACCTCCAGCTTGCGCCTGCGCTCCCGCAGCCAACGCCTGGTCGTCTCCGCAGCCGGCATGTACATCGAACTCCTGCTCGCCGCGGTCATGGCCCTGGTTTGGGTGCAGGTCGAACCGGGCTTCCTCTCCACTTGCGCCCACCGCGCCGTCCTGCTGGGCAGCGTCACCACCCTTCTCTTCAATGCCAATCCGCTCATGCGTTTCGATGGCTACTACCTGCTCTCGGACATCCTCGGTATTCCAAACCTTTTTTCCAAAGGCCAACTCTGCACCAAATTCCTGCTCCAGCGTTATCTCCTTGGAATGGACAAGGCCGAGAAACCTCTGGACGACCATGAACATTTCTCCTTTATCGCCTGCTATGGGGTGGCAGCAGGCGTCTGGCGGATGATCGTATTCTTCAGCATCGTATTGGCTGCGGCCTTCCTGCTCAAAGGCGTCGGCTTATTGGTGGCAATCGTGGTGTGTGCTTCCGCACTTTGGTCCAACATCCGTTCCACTTTTGGAGTGCTCCGATCGGCGGCCAATGCCTCCCACGTGGGCATCTGGAATGTGCTCAAGCGCCCCGCTTTACTGGGGCTAGTCGCTTTGGCCGTGCTTTTCGGCTGGCAGATTCGCGAGTCCGCCACCGCTCCAGCCGTCATCGAGTACGACAAGGTCAGCTTCGTACGCACCGAGTGCCCGGGGTTCGTTCGCTCCGTTCATGTCCAGAGTGGCCAGGCTGTCAAGGAGGGCGATTTGTTGCTGGAATTGGACAATCCAGCTCAGACGGCTGAACTCGCCCTATTACGCACCGAGTTGGGACGCAGTCTTATCCGCATGGAGATCCTTTTCAGGGAAGAAAACCTGGCCGGCTTCCAAGCCGAAGCAGAAAATGGCAGCGCGTTACGCTCCCGGATCAACGAGATGGAAGCCTATGTGGCGACCCTTCAGGTTCGGGCACCACGGGACGGGAGGGTCGAGTCCAGACAGCTGGCAAACCTTCCCGGCTCTTACCTCCATGTCGGAGAGGAAATCCTCACCGTCGCCGCAGTGGGTTCCTTTAAGCTCACGGCGGCCATTCCCCAAGACCGGATCGAGCTCTTCCGGGAAAACCCCAATCAAACCATCGAATTTCTCCTGGGCGGTCGCGAAGGCCGGTTAACGGCAACCATGGACAAGCTTGAGGCGGCCGCAACCCGGGACATCCCCCACCCCGCTCTAGCCGCCTCCGCTGGGGGACCCCTCAGCGTTGAGATCCGGCCCGACCGGAAGCGAAATGAGGCGCCCGGCCCCCAGGCAGGCACCAATTTCCGCCTCCTCAAGCCCCACTTCAAAGCCACGCTCACCGTCGTGAGCCTCGGGTCGCCCCCCTTTCACGAGGGCGAACTGGCCTCTATCAAAATCCAAAGTGCCTCCCGGCGTTCCCTGGCCTTGCTCTGCGAGGAGTTTTTCGCCCGACTCCTGGGCAAGAAGCTCGACGTGCTACGTCAGAACTCGACTACCTAGGGCCAAGTACCCCTGGCTCATGGAGAATATGCCGCGTATCCGTATCGGGTTTTTCTGCGGCAAATCAGTGCCCCGCGGTTCCTTTGAAGGCGGTTTTCAGGTGATAAACAATTTTATTGGGTGGTAAAGACCTCCCGAACTAGGTATTTCCACTCGGTGTCCATAGGGGCTTCTCCTCCACTTCTCCGTATTTCCTGACGTATGCACGCACCTAAAGCTTCCCGTTCGACCAAATCCAAAACCCCGGCCCGTCGTAAAAAGATCGCGTTGGAGGAGATCGAGCCGCGAATTTTGTGCTCCGCCACGCCGGTGGCCGAAACCCAAGGACCCACCACTGATCAACCAGTCCAGCAAGAGCTCGCGTTGGCCCCGCAGATCCCGGTGCAACAACCCGCACCCGAGGTGACAGCGGGCTCCGCAGAAACCCCGACCGCGGCTCGCAAAGAGCTGCTAGTTATCGATGGGGCCCTGAAGGATTCGGCAACCCTGGCCGAGCAGCTCAAAGCTTTGGTGGCAGCAGGAATCCAAACCGAAACCGTGGTATTGGACCCGAGTACCGATGGGCTTTCCCAGATCCGGGATGCCTTGGCCAAGCTCGCCGGAGGCGGAACTGTCGATGGCATCCATTTTTTGAGCCATACCCAATCGGGCATCCTGACCTTGGGCTCCACCCAGATCACTGCCGACACGCTCTCGGGCCAAACTCAATCGGCTGCGCTGGCACAGTGGAGCTCGTTCCTAGCCCCTGGGGCCGACCTGCTCTTCTACGGCTGCGACCTGGCCGCGGGCCAACCCGGCATCAACCTCATCAGCTCCCTCAGCGCCATCACGGGCGCCGACGTAGCCGGCTCCACTGATACGACCGGTCCACGCTCGTTGGGCGGCAACTGGACCCTTGAGCAACAGGCCGGGACCATCCAAACCACCATCCTTCAGGCGGACGCCGCCTTTGAGAGCGCAGGGGCCGTGCTGGGTTTTAGCACCACCTCCCTGCAGATGCTTACCTGGAACGTGATCGGATTGGATTCCAACAAGCCTGACACTTCAGGTCCAGACACCTTCATGGTCGGCCTGCGCGTCAATGCCGACTCCTCTGGCTTGAGCAATCTGGCGGTCCGGGTCGTTGAGGACACGAACGGCGTCTACAACACCCCGAGCATCTATTTCACCGGCAAGCTCCAGTACAACGGAATCGCCGTCGCGGGCAGCGCCTCCCGGGATTTTTACTTCAATGTGGAGGCCCTCCGCAGCCTCTCCACGATGAACGACCCGCTGCTTAACAAGCAGAACTTCCATTTCGAGGCCTGGCAAGATGCCAACCTCAACGGAACTTGGGATCCGGGCGAAACCGGCAAGATTCTGGACAAGTTCGCGGCTCCCTTCGACGTCGACAATATTCCCGGGGACACCAACAAGTACGACGCCAGCAAGCTTTACCTAATTGCTGAACATCTGATTAGCCAGGCCCGCAACGCCATCAACAACCAATCCACTGTCACAGGCTTGGCCATCCAGATCGTTGGCAACCCTGTGCCCAACCCGGTAGGTCCCATCATCGTTTTCACGGGGGAAACCCTGCAGGTGCATGCCGAGGGCGAGACAGCGACCCAAGGCTACCAGGAGCTCACCTTCAGCACCATTTTCGACACCAGCATCTTCGATGTCACCAGTTCCCGCCTCAGCTACAACCAGCCTGTTCTCAACACCACCTACCATCCTTTCGGCACGGGTGCCCCAGGGGATCCAAACACCTCCATCTGGGCAAACCCTTCAGGCTGGAATCCATGGCTGCACGACTCGACCACTACCGATAAAGCCGGCGGGGCACCTATCGTTACCGAGTCCGCCGCCAACGACCATACCGTTCGAGTCGTAGGCACCGGCAGCGGCAAGTTGGTCACCCTGATTCTGGATTACTCCGGCAGCAGTTTCCATTACAACGCGGATTACGACACCGGGGTTGAAGGGGTTAACTACGTCCGTTTCACGGCTGTCTCGGGTACCATCCAAGGCACGACCCTCGAAGACACCAACAATGATGGGGTCGGAGACAGCGCTCTCGCAGGAGTCACCGTAACGGTCCGGGACGCAGGCAATAATATTGTCGGCACCACCACCACGGATGCCACCGGTTTTTATCGCTTCAGCAGTTTGCCCCGCGGCACCTACACGGTGACCGAAACCAACAAAACCGGGTATGGGGATGTCTCCGACAGCGACGGGGCCGCCAACACCCTCAACGTTGTCTCGGTGACCTTGGATGCCAACTCCACGATCACCACCGATCCCGACGGCACCTTGCGCGCCATCGGTACGGCCAATTATGTCGACGGGCGCCCAGACCTGAGCCTCACCAAGACCGCCAGTTCCATCAACCCGCAGTTTGGCGGGATCGTCACTTTCACGCTGACTGTGAAAAACACCGGTTCGGCGATTGCCACCGGAGTTACGGTCAAGGATCTGCTGCCTTTGGGCTTGACCTTTTCCTCCTCCAATGCCGGTTCCGTTGCGAACTCGGGCGTTAACTACAACTCGGTCACGGGGATCTGGAACGTAGGCACCATCAACGCTGGCGCCTCGGCGACGATGACCATGGCGGTGACCGTGGCCACCGATGATCCCATCGACAACTTCGCGGAAGTGTGGACCTCCAACGAGGGCGATCCTGATTCGACCCCCGGCAATGACGTCGGCCGCACTCCCAACGAGGACGACGAAGCCCGGGTCATCATCGACGCCCAAGAGGCCGACCTTTCCCTGGTCAAAACCGTCAGCAATATGCGCCCCGACGTGGGCTCCTCGATCACGTTCAGTCTCCTGCTTACGAACAGTGGCCCGAACGCGGCCACCAACATCACCGTTAAGGATTACATCGGCTCCGGTTACTCAATTACTGGCTCGTCAGCGGACGTTGGCACCTTCGACAG
>JAYVTN010000438.1:0-2469 GCA_043788785.1 Spartobacteria bacterium
GTGGAGTCGCGGCCTGTCCAGCTTCCCGGATGTAGGATTGGACCTTCAACCACCGGATCTCGCCCGCCAGACGTTGCCCCTCTTCAGTGGCTAACTCAGCCGCGAGCGCCGATTTGCCCGCTTGCGGGGCCGTGATGATTTTGAGCAGGTCCTCCAGTTCCATCCGGGCACGATCCGGATTTCCGCTCGCGAGAACGGCCTCGGCTAAACCGAACCGGCTCATGGCCACATGCTTGCCGGCCGGAAGCGGGTTTTGGACGGGCAACCTCGCGGTGTTTGCTCCGGCGGCTCCGATCCATCCCGGATCGTACTCGGCGAGATAAGCTTGGAAATCGAGGATCGCCTGGGCGGGATTGCACGCCTGCTGGATGGCATGGGCTTTCTTGAAGAGGATGTCATCGCGGAACTCGCGCGAAAGCTCCATTCCGAGCGCCTTGGTGTAGAGCGAGTAGGCTTTATTGAAATCGGGGCCCGGAGCGTCGGGCACGTTGGGAGCGGGCTTAGCCGTCAGCTTGGCTGCAAACCGCAAGATCTCGCCCACCAGCTCCTGTTTGCGTTCGGGGGAAAGGATGCGTCCGGTCTCGGCCTCATAGATGGCAGCCGCTTTTTTGAAGTCCTTGAGTTCGATGAGGGACTGGGCTTTGAGGAATACCGCCTTGGAGCGCCACGAAGAGGCTGGGAACGCAGCCCCCAAAGCATCACAAGCGGCGACGGCCTCACCGTAATGGCGGGTTTGAAAGAGAGCGGTGGCCTTGAGGAAGTAGGCATGATCGGCGGCGGCATTGGCGGGGTCGGCGATCACCGTGTCGGCGGCGCGGATGGCGGCTTCCAGCTGGCGGCCCCGCAAGGCGTTTTGAATGGGATCAATGCCCGGAGCCGCATCCGGAGACTGGGGAGCGGCCATCAAGGTGGTTGCGCCCATCCAAGCGCAGACGAAAAGGGATCGTGTATTCATAAGCGAAATGGGGTGCGTGGGAGCCAATCAAGCGGCAGACCAGCAGCAAGTTGTCAGAAAGTTGTAAGAAGAGCATAAAAACCGCCCGACTGTGGCAGGGGCTTCCACTGTGGCAGGGGCTTCCACTGTGGCATGGGCTTCCACTGTGGCATGGGCTTCTAGCCCATGGACGCCGTCGGCAACTCGCCGTCGGAGCTCCATGGGCTGGAAGCTCTCCAATAACATGTGAAACGATTGGTGCTTTGCTTCGCACGCAAGCTGCGCGCAGCCTCCGCCTGTAGCTGATATTTGTCTCGTTGGGCTATATTCGCATGTCCTCTGGAGACGCAGCAGCAGATGCCGCCGGGCCGTCAAAGGCAGCGCCTTTCGATGGATCCCCGGGTGTTACAAACATGCTGTTTTCGGGGTGCATAGCCCCCATCAGACCGGTCCTTCCCACGGATCAAAATCCCACGGAAATCTGCGAATACCCGAAAAAAGGTGCCGACCGTCCACAGCCGAAAGCGGTACACTAGAATGTTCTGCTGCTCAGGACTCTGTGTACTCTGACCCGAAAATAAAGCAATTAGCCGTGCAGAACAGACGGCGGGAGATTTGCCGGTCAAAACAATTTTTACCCCGCAGGGGTGACAGAAACCGCGAAACGGTCCTCCCCGATTGGCGATGGGCCCGCTGACTTGTCTGGCACCCCTTCAGGGTGCGATGATTGTCGACTGGGTCCGGAGGTCTTCGACCTCCGTATAGGTTCTTGGAACCCTTCGGTCTGCGGCGCTGGGGGCACTCCCGGCTTGCACGCGACCCGGGCCCACTCAATGCTCTGAGGCATCCCCTTGCCGCTATGTACCCACGCATTGCCCGTCCCCTTCTTCTGATTTTCGCTTCTACACTGGGTGCGGGCATCGCGGCGTCCGCAACGGACCGCCCGCAATGGGGCGAGGCATGGACGCGCAACATGGCATCTGCGGAGCGGGGATTGCCGGAGAGTTTCGATCCAGAGGCAGGCACCAACGTCCTCTGGAGCGTTCCCTTGGGCACCCAAACCCACAGCAGCCCGGTGGTGGCGGATGGCCGCATTTATATCGGCACCAACAACGAAGCCCCCCGTGATCCGCGGCGTACCGGCGACTGCGGCGTTCTGATGTGCTTGGATGAAAAGGATGGGCATCTGCTCTGGCAACTGGTGACGCCCAAGCGCGACGAAGATCCTTATTTTGATTGGCCTAAGACCGGAATGTCTTCGCCGGTCACCGTGGAAGGCGACCGCCTCTATACGCTCGATAACCGAGGCGAAGTGGTTTGCCTGGATGTGCGGGGGATGGCCAACGGCAATGATGGCCCTTTCATGGAGGAAGCCGCGCTCATGAGCCCCCACCCGGCTCCTCCTCCCGAGTTCACTCCGGCGCCCGCGCCAGCCCCGGTCGAGCCCGGCCCCACCGATGCCGACGTGATCTGGAAATTCGATCTCCCCTCCCAGGCCGGTATCTGGCCCCATGACGGAGCGCATGCCTCCATTT
>JAYVTN010000439.1:0-3853 GCA_043788785.1 Spartobacteria bacterium
CCAGCAGGTTTGAATCGGCGGCTTGATGGTTTGGCTCACAAGGAAGCATTTCTGCCGCCGGACGCAGGGAACCCGGGGCGCTTGGACGGGAGGGTGGGGCGGATGGGCTTCGGGAAAGGGGCTTCGGGAAAGGGCTTCGGGAAAGGGCTTCGGGAAAGTGTCCGACACCATATCAGGGGGAGTGGGGGCCGTAGGGTCGGGTTGAGGGGCGGTTTGGGACCGATCAGCCCGCGCTTTTAACTGCCGAATTCAGGTTCAACATCCCTGGTCAGGACGCCAAATCGTCCGGCCCTGGCGCGATCGAGGCGGCGTTGGGTTGCCAAAGTCTTGTCAAAGTGTCCGACACCATACCAGGGGGAGTTGGGGTCGTTGGGTCGGGTTGAGGGGGCCGTTGGGTCGTTGAGGGGGCCGTTGGGTCGGGTTGATGGGGCGGCTTGGAGGGCCAACGTGTTTCTTACCATGAAGAACATGAAGAAACATGAAGGGGTGGGCTGGATCTCCGACTAAAGAGCGGGTTGAGGAGCTTTCCCCAGCTGCCAGCGTGTTTTTCTACCATGAAGGGACATGAAGAAACATGAAGGGGGCGGGTACCGGCCTGTCGGCACACGCGAACGGGCCACTGCGGCTGATTCTGGGTTTAGGGCTTAAAAGCCTTAATAATCTTCATGGCCCTTCATGCCCTTCATGGTCGAAAGTCATCGGTATCCGGTCAAAGTGTCCGCCACCATATCAGAGGGGAGTGGGGCCGTAGGGTCGGGGTTGAGGGGCGGTTTGGGGCCGATCAGCCCGCGCTTTTAACTGCCGAATTCAGGTTCAACATCCCTGGTCAGGACGCCAAATCGTCCGGCCCTGGCGCGAACGAGGCGGCGTCACAAAAAAAGATTTGCCCAAAGAGCCAAGCTACGCCATATAACCCTCCCCTTTCCAAAAAGGTAGATTCCTGAGTAGCTCAGTTGGTAGAGCGCTTGACTGTTAATCAGGTGGTCGTAGGTTCGAGTCCTACCTCAGGAGCCATCTTGGAAGTCCTCACTTCGAGGCATTTACAGCAATCCGGGGGTTTTAAACACAGTTGCTGCTTCCGATTAGCATCCCGGTGTTTCGGTTGGGCAAGCAAGCCAGCGTTGAATCTGATCTTCACGACGGGACGAACATAACCGGCGCTGCCGGGAGGAAAGACGGATGGATAGTGAAATAGAAGGCACTGGCCATCGGGCATCCCGGGATCGACTTCCAGTTTCCAGTTGGTGTCGCCCAAAGCTGTCTGAATGCGATTGGAAAGCGCGGGCTGCAAAGTTCCCTGGACCCATTGACGGGAGGCGGTCATCAGGCATTCTAAACGGGCTTTGCGCTGCTTCTTGCTGGGGGCTTTATCGGGTGCAGCATCGCAGCCGAAGCCCAGCACCTCCTTGTCCACGACAAGATCGATATCCTCGGAGAATCGCTCAATCAACCTCCAAGCCTTGGAGAGCGAGGTCCCGCCCTTGAAGGTGAGATGAGCGAGGCGCTCGTCCGCCGATAAGCTGAGGAAAGCCTTCATGCGGGATCGGTGGCTGACAAAAGCAAGGGGCACGTTGCTCGAAGAGGTTCGCTCGCCCGCATAAATCAGGGTAACTGCCTGGCGTGGATACGAGCGGGCTGGCTCCTGAGACCCGCAGTGTTTGGGAACGCCTCGCCGGCGACCACGCGCTAGGTGGCGTTGTACTGATCGGGGGGAGTGCGCTGACCATGCACATCGCCCACCGCATCAGCGAAGACTTGGACTTCATCATCCATTCGGCCAAACTGCCTTGACCTGCGCTGGGTGGGCTGATTCGGGACTCGAACAGGAAGGCTACGTGGTTGCGCGCAACGACAATCCAGTCGCCTATGCCTATGCGCAGGGACGTGCGCAGATTAGGCCGCCCTTTCAGGGCTTCGCCGCGTGTGGAACCCAATCCCAGGGCGTTGCCCTGGGCTGGAATAGGTCAGGCCGTTGGCCTTTAAGAATAGATCATGCCAGCGGCTTTTCAGAATAGGTCAGGCCGTTGGCCTTTCAGAATAGATCAGGCCGTTGGCCTTCCAGAATAAATCATGCCAGCGGCTTTTCAGAATAAATCAGGCCGTTGGCCTTCCAGATTAGATCAGGCCGTTGGCCTTCCAGGATTAGATCAAGCCGGTGGCTTTCCAGATGAGTCGAAGCGGGGCGGGTTGCGGGCTGTAGGGTGGGGTAAATGCGGAGCGGGCACCGCTCAGGATCTTTCGCGCCATGGCTTGCAGGCACTAGGAAGCATCCAAAGCGGTGTTGCCCCGCACGGCAGGCAGACTCCAGGAGCTACAAGGCGGACGGCCTACTTGGCGGCCTTTTTCTCCACCTTCTTTTTATTGGCTGTCGGCTCGGTGGAATACTCCTGGAAGGTGAGGGAACCGTTGGAATCGACATCCTTCTGCTTGAAAATCGTCTCGGCTTTGGCCGGAGACTGGATAGCCCAGGGAAAGGATTTGAACTCCTCCAAGCTGAGGGCCTTGTCGTTGTTGGCGTCGTATTTGGCGAACTTACCAGCGGCATCGAGTCTTGCAGGCGTGGCTTCGTCAGCGGCAAAGCTGGTGAGGGAACTCAAGGCAATCGCTGCAAGGATAGTGGAAACGGATTTCATCATGGTATGTGTTTGTGGTGTGGAGGGAAGCGGGCCCCCTGTGAGGCCAAGTCGCCACCGACTTTGGTTAGTCTGCCTAGGTTGAAGGGGATCGCACGAATAAATTCTTGCACATTGGCTCAAAAAAGTAAGGGGCGCTGCCTCTTTTTGGGAACATCTCAAGCCCTCGATCCCGGCGGCTGCGGCCAATTGCCCGGTCGATGCGAACTGGAATCGCCTTCCAGATGGGGCCCTGAATTCTTTTGTATCCATAGGCACAATCGGATTGGCAAAGACCCCCATGGTTGCGAGGTTGGGGAGGTATCCGCATTTATGTCATCCAACGTACTGCGTCATCGAGAGAAGGTACTGGCCCATGCCGAGCAGCAACTCCTGTCCCAGGGGAAGCTGAACTCGGCGGAATTGCTCTCGCTCTACAAGAAATTCTTGAAGATCGAGAATCACCGGATCCGGCTCAAGCACCAGAGCGGGGGCGGGGGCCGGGAGATCTGCGGGCAGCGGGCCAGTTTGGTGGACATTGTGCTGCGCCATTTGTTGGCGGGGGCGCTGGCGGCCGAGGAGGGCAGCAAGTTGGGGCCCTTAAAGCTGGCCCTGGTAGCCATCGGCGGGTACGGGCGCGGGGAATTGAACCCCTTCAGCGATGTGGACATCATGTTCCTGTGCGGAGCGGCACCGAAGAAGGGGGACCCGCGCATCAACGAGATTATCCAGCAGATCCTCTACATGCTTTGGGATATCGGGTTCAAAGTGGGCCATTCCACGCGGACTATCGAGGCGGCTATCACCGAGGCCAACGCGGATATGCTCTCAAAGACGTCCCTGTTGGAGGCGCGTCTGGTGGCGGGAGATGAAGCGCTTTTCAAGCAGTTCCGGAGCGAGTTCATCAAGCAGAGCGTCAAGGGGCAGGTGGACGAGTACATTGCCGACCGGGTGACCAATCAGGCCGAGCGGCATGCGAAGTTCGGCAGCAGCATCTACATGCAGGAGCCGAACGTCAAAAACGGGTGTGGCAGCCTGCGCGATTACCAGAACCTGCTTTGGATCAGTTTTTTCAAGGAACGCGTGCAGTCCACCGCGGGCCTGGTCGAAAAGAAGCTTCTCAACGAAACCGAGCTGCGGGCATTGGATCGAGCCTATGATTTCCTGCTGAGGGTGCGCACGGAACTCCATTACCTCAATAAACGTTCTGCGGACGTGATCGTCCTCAGCCAGCAGCTCCC
>JAYVTN010000440.1:0-1664 GCA_043788785.1 Spartobacteria bacterium
CCGATTGACCCTTGATAAAACGCGCTCCTGCCCGCACCGAGAAGCTATTGCTCACCCGCTGCACTCCGCCCAATCCATAGAACTCGGCGACATTGGCTAGGGTGACGTGGTCGCGGCCCCCGATCTTTTCCAATTTCCAATCAGCCGCCGAAAGAGCCCCTATTCCTAGTAGGAAAGTCAGGAAGCTGATGAGAACCCGGCGCATGCGGCCGAAGGCTACCCGCGGACACGCTCTTTGCAAGTCCGCTTTGGGTGCGCCGGGGCGGCACCGCTTTTAGCTTTTGGCTTTTCGTGTCCGTCCGATATGAACGCTCATGTTCAAGTTCCTGCGGCCCCTCGTCGTCTTTTTGTCCTTGGCGGGCTGTGCGCGACTCCAGGGGGCTGACTCCTCCTTCCTGCCCCGGGTCCAGCGCATCGTTTTCCTTGGCGACAGCATCACCCAAGCAGGCCATTACGTGGACGACTTCGAGGCATTCCTTTTCACACGTTTTCCGGAGCGCAAGTTTGAGGTCATCAATGTGGGGTTGAGCAGCGAAACCGCCTCCGGCCTGTCTGAACCGGGTCACGCAGGAGGCAAATTCCCCCGCCCTTGGGTGCATGAGCGCTTGGACCGGGTATTGGCCAAGACCCGCCCCGATTTGGTGTTCGCTTGCTACGGGATGAACGACGGCATCTACCTTCCTCTGGATGAACAACGGTTGGCCAAGTTCCGGGAGGGCATCTCTCTGTTGCATCAGAAGGTGACCGCGGCAGGCTCTCAGATCATCCATTTGACGCCACCCGTTTTCGAGGGAGCTTACAACACAACGTTGGATGCTTATTCGAAATGGCTATTGGATCAGCGCGCGCAGGGCTGGCAGGTCATCGACCTACACGGCCCCATGAACCAGGCTTTGGCCGATGGACGCGCACACGATCCCGCCTTCCATTTTGCGGGCGACCACGTCCATCCGAACACCAGCGGACACTGGGTCATGGCAGAAGCACTCCTTAAAGGCTTGGGCTACCCTTCCGAAAACTTCACCGTCGACCCGCTTTACCGGGAGTTGCTTGAAACCGTCCACCAGCGCAACCAGTTGTTGCTTCTGGCTTGGCTCACAGAGACCGGCCATACCCGGCCCGGGATTCCACGCGGGTTGCCTCTGGATCAGGCACAGAAGCAGGCCACCGACTTGGAGTCCAAGATCCGCGCACTTTCCAAGCCCTTGGTAAAGTAATGAGCGATCCGCTTCCAGAGAGTCCAAACCCGGAGAGACCCAAAAGGCGTCCCCGATACGGGGGCACTCATCCCAAGCGTTTCCACGAGAAATATAAGGAACTCGATCCCGAACGGTACATGCTCGATGTGGGAAAGGTACTTGCCAGCGGGAAAACCCCGGCCGGCATGCACCGCCCCGTCATGGTTGAGGAGATCATGGGGGTTCTCCTTCCACAGCCCGGGCATTTCGCCGTGGACTGCACCCTGGGCTATGGAGGCCATTCCCGGGAACTCTTGGCAGCGCTCCAACCCGGCGGTCGACTCTTGGGATTGGATGTGGACCCTATTGAATTACCAAAAACAGAAGCCCGCCTACGTGCTCTGGGATTCGGTGCCGAAACATTCCAGGCAAAACGCACGAATTTTGCAGGCCTCCATCGGCTTCTGTCCTCAGAAGCTACGGGTC
>JAYVTN010000441.1:0-3419 GCA_043788785.1 Spartobacteria bacterium
GCGGATGGCGGATGGCGGATGGCGGATGGCGGATGGCGGATGGCGGATGGCGGATGGCGGATGGCGGATGGCGGATGGCGGATGGCGGATGGCGAAATAAGCTGCGGCCGATCGTCTTCGCCTTCCCCGTCCTTGGGTGTGGTTCCTGGTTCGGGCCCATGGTCGGCGGGGCCGCGGCTCGTACACAGAAGGCATCCACCTACGAGTCGACGCAGCCCGCAGGCCATCGAGTTGCACTCTCCCGGATACTTGCGCGCTCCAGAGGGGGGCGCCGCTGAAATCGCTGAAACGGCTTGCCCGTTATCCGTGCTGCATTGATATATGGGAGCTGCTTTGCGCCCGTAGCTCAGTTGGATAGAGCAGCGGATTTCTAATCCGCTGGTCGCTGGTTCGAGTCCAGTCGGGCGCACTTTAACCTAGATTCGGCCCCTTGGAAGCGCTTGGCCGATCGGCCAGCGCCTCCCGGTCCGGTCCTTCCACCGCGGCCCACCCGAGGAACCCGGGCCTAAACCTGATTTAACGGACCCCTTCCCCCCTGATAAAGTGCCAGACACGTGGTGCCGGGGAGGTGAATTTAGGATGAAGCAACTCACGTGGCCACGTCCGCCGGAAGGAACGTGAGATTAGGACGCCCTTGCAGGGCTTTGCCGTCGAGGGGCGAATTCCCAGGGCGTTGCCCTGGGCTGGAATAGTTCAGGCCGTTGGCCTTCCAGCGTCGTGCCGCTGGTTATCCAGCGTGAGGCCGTCGGCCTTGCCGCGTCGGGTGGCGTCGGGTGGCGTCGGGTGGCGTCGGGCCGTTGCTCTTCGAGCCAATGCTCAGGCTTCGGGGGTCGGATTCGAGTGCTGCGGAAGGGATGCCAGCAGCGTGCGGGCACAGGCCTCGGCAAATACCGGGTCGTTGATGCCGGCATGAAATTCCAGGACGGGGATGTCCTTGCGCAGATGCTCGCGGAGTGAGTTGAAAAGGGCGGCATCGGCTTCGGGATCGTGGAAGGCTCCTCCACGCGCGCTGATCACACTGATTCCGTCGAGGGGAAGTAGCACGGTCACCGGGCCTTTGGAGGCGTTGAGCTTTTGTGCCAGGATTTTTCCCAACCCGGCGCATTCACTGTGGGTGGTTCGCATCAAGGTGACCTGCGGGTTGTGATGATAAAAGAGGCGATCGGCGAATCGGGAGGGAACGCTTGAGGGTTGGCCGAAATTGACCATGTCCAAGCATCCGGGCACGACGATGGCAGGCACAGCGTTTAGGGCAGCCGCGTCGAGGCGCTCGGGACCAGCGCCGAGGCTGCCGCCAACGAGTTCGTCGGCCCACTCGGTGGTGGTCATGTCCAAGACGCCGGAGACCATTCCGCTTTGGATGAGGGCTTCCATGGCGCGGCCGCCGGTTCCTGTGGCATGGAATACCAGGACCTCGTACCCGGCATCCTCGAGGATCTTGCGGGCGTGATTAACCCCTTCGGTCGTGTTCCCGAACATGCTGGCGACAATGAGCGGTTTGTCCGCAGCCGTGCTGGAGCGACGGGCTTGTGCCGCTTCCACCATCCCGCAGACGGCGCCGGCAGCATTTTGGAAAATGGCCCGGGAAATCCGGTTGACGCCGGAGACGTCCACGATGGCCGGCATCATGGTGATGTCCTTGAGACCTACGTAAGGGGAGACATCGCCGCTGGCGAGGGTGGAGACCATGACTTTGGGAAATCCAATCGGCAATGAACGCATGGCCGAGGAACCGATGGCTGTGCCACCACCACCGCCCAGGGAAATGATGCCATCGATCCGGCCCGCTTCGGCCAGCTTTGCAATGAAGGCGGCAGCCGCGCGCGCCATGAGGGCCACCGCTTGCCCCCGGTCTTTTTGGGCAAGGATCGATTGCCAATCTTCGCCACTGGCGGCCGCGACTTCCTCCATGGGGATATCGGCAGCCAGGGTCGGTTCGCCAAAGGTGCCTACGTTGATGAGCAGCGGTCGATGGCCGCGCTTCTCAATGAGGTCGGCGATAAACCCGTGTTCGGCGCCTTTTGTATCAAAAGTACCAAGGACAGCGATGATAGCCATGGGGGGGGCGCTGTTAGGCCGCCGGAGGTTTTGGAATGGATTTGAAGCGGCGTGTCAGTTCAACCAGCGAATTCTCTACTGCGATCCGTTCCAGACTGCTGGCACCGACGAAGCCCACCGTCTCGGTATGCGCATTGATGAAAGCGGCATCCTCGGGAGTTAAGATCGGGCCGCCATGGCTGAGGAAGATGAGGTCCTTGCGTCCAGATTTCTTGGCGCCCTCAATGATGCGTTGGGTCCAGGCAGCAGCTTCCTTGAGGGAGACGGAGGCTTTGGTAACCCCGATACTGCCGCCGATGGTCGTCCCAACATGGGCAATGATCGCATCGGCACCCACATCGGCCATCGCCAGGGCTTCTTCCGGGCTACTGACATAGACAATGGTGAACAGATCCATTCTCCGGGCTAATCCAATCATCTCCACCTCCTTTTGCACGCCCATCCCGGTTTCCTCCAGGATTTGCCGGAACTGGCCATCGACGATGCAGTGGGTGGGGAAGTTGTTAACCCCGCTGAACCCCATCTCCTGGACCTTGCCCAGCCAGTGCCACATCCGGCGGCGCGGGTCGGTCGCGTGTACGCCGCAGATGACCGGGATTTCTTTGACCACCGGCAATACCTCAAATTCCCCAATCTCCATGGCAACCGCATTGGCATCGCCGTACGCCATCAATCCGGCCGTCGATCCATGGCCGGCCATCCGGAAGCGCCCGGAATTGTAGATGATGATAAGATCCGCCCCGCCTTGTTCGATGAATTTCGCGGAGATGCCCGTGCCCGCCCCGGCAGCGATGATGGATTTGCCGTCCTGGAGCGTGGCTTTAAGGCGCTCAAGGACTTCAGTGCGGGTATACGGGTTTCCGATTCCAGTCCAGGGATTAGGCATTGTGATGTTTTTAGGAAGTTAAGATCCGGGGTTGGGAAGGCGTAGTGAAGGGGGTCTTTCGACGAGAAACTAGCGCTTAAGCCACCTCATGATCGATCACGATTATGCGTTCGACTTTGGGCAGCACAATCTCGACTCCCGCTTGGTGGATTGGGTGGGGCAGGTAAGCGTCCCGGGCTGCCACGCTTTCGAAGGTAATGATTAAGCTGTAGTGAAATCCATCGCCGAGCCCCTCGACACTGACGTCCTTGCCCCAGGACAAGTCGAGAATGCCGGGAATGGTCGCCTTGAAGTTTTCGATGGTCCGCCATACGAGGGCCACGTCCTCGGGCGTGCATTCGGGTTTGAATTTGAATAGGGCGATATGTTTGAGCCAGGGGCCGTTCATGCGTGACAGTTTGACCCAAATTTTCCATCTGGGAATGTTTAGTTCCGCACATTCGGCAGTCGAAAACACACATGCGCGGCTGCTGCA
>JAYVTN010000442.1:0-3868 GCA_043788785.1 Spartobacteria bacterium
CAAAAATCCCCGAAATTGGAAATTACAGAACAACTGGTACACCGCTCCCGAGTGCTCTCTAAATGCTCCAACCGCCGCTCTTTCCGCGTCGGCGTCCGTTCAAACGCGCCCTAAATCGACTTCATCCAAGGAAAATTCCATTCAAGCGGCCCCGAACTCGATTTAATCGGCCTCAAAATTGATTTAATCGAGGTCGACGAGCATTTAAAGCTCGGTCAAAGCCATTCAATCGAGACCTGCTGCTCCAACTTCCGATGGTCTCAATCCGCACCTCGCGCCGCTTGTCAGATGGCATCCTGAGCATCAAAGAGCGACCGGCGCTTTTCGTTACGCTCCGATTTCGAGATCTATTCCTTGCACGATGGACTTTCGTTTAACCCTTCGTGTGAGTCCTTTTATTGCCACCTCTGGCCTTCAAGTGTAGCTTCAGTTCCTTGGGCGTCTTCAACACCGGGAAAAACGGGTCTCCCCCGGCGGCTTCAACTCGCACGAGCACAAGGTGGAAATCCTCTGGAACGGATTGCCGTAACTGTATGTCCGCAACGAACTTCAATACAAAAAACGACACGTATCGCAAACTGATGGGCAACGGGCTGACCTACCGTATCCCCCGCTTCCAACGCGATTACAGTTGGACGGAGGAAGAGTGGGAGGACCTCTGGATGGATATTCTGGGTACGATCACACCGGGTGGTGAACCGGCTCACTACATGGGCTATCTGGTGCTCCAGTCCGAAAACGACAAGGCCTTTGACGTCATAGACGGCCAACAGCGGCTGACGACCATTTCCCTCATCGCTCTGGCGGTGCTCAAAAGCCTTCAACGATTGATCGATAACAGCAAGGACGCCGATCGCAACCGACAGCGCCTCGAGCAAATCCGCCAGACCTATATCGGTTACCTGGATCCCGTCACCCTGGTGCCCCGCTCAAAATTAGCGCTCAACCGCAATAACGACGAGTATTTCCAGACCTAGCTCGTGCCCCTTGGCCATCTGCCTGTGCGCGGTTTCCGGGCTTCCGAGCACAGTCTGCGCAAGGCCTTTGAGTGGTTTGAAAAGCGGATCGCCGAGTATGTCGGCAAAGCCAGTGATGAGCCGGGCGTTACGCTGGCGCGGTTCATCGAATCAATGAGCGACAAGCTCTTTTTCACAGTCATCACCGTCACGAACGAACTCAATGCGTACAAGGTGTTCGAGACGCTGAATGCCCGCGGCGTGCGCCTCTCCGCCACTGATCTCCTCAAAAACTATTTGTTCTCCGTGCTCTACAGGGATGGGCAACACGAGCACGAAATGAAATCCCTTGAAAACCGCTGGGAAGCCATGGTGGGGCGTCTGGGCAGCGAGAGTTTTCCGGTTTTCCTGCGTGTCCATTGGAACAGCCGCTACTCATTCCTGCGCCAGACAGAGTTGTTCAAGACCATTCGCGGGAAAATCGCCACACGCGAAGCGGTATTCGAGCTTATCCGCCAGATGGAAGAGGACATTGATGCCTACATGGCGCTCACCCAACCGGAGGCCTCCCACTGGCCGCGTGAATTGAAACTGTACGCCGCCGAACTTCGCATGTTCAGTGTGCGTCAACCGCTCTCCCTGCTGGTGGCAGCGCGGCGCGCCTTGGGCGATGCGTCCTTTGAGACCGTGCTCCGAGCCTGTGTGGTGGTTTCATTCCGCTACAATGTCATTGGCAGCCAGCCAACCAATGAGCAGGAGCGCGTTTACAATGCCGTGGCCGAAAAGATTGCGAACCGTCAATTGAGCGAGCCTGGGGAGATGCTAAGTGCGTTGTCGTCGGTTTATCCCAGTGACGATTCGTTCCGGACGGCATTTGCCGAGAAATCAATACGCACGACCCAGTCGCGCAACAGGCGCGTTGTCCGTTACATCCTGTGCGCGCTCGAAAAACGGCTCACCGGAGCGGCGCTGGATTTTGAAAGCGACAGCTTCAATCTCGAACACATCCTCCCCGAGAATCCCGAAGCGGGATGGGACGCCTTTTCCGACGAGGACCTGGAGGCATTGGTTTATCGCTTGGGCAATCTTACGCTTCTAGACAAGGGTGCTAACAAGGACATCGGCAATGCCCCTTATACTGCCAAGAAGCCGGTGTATGCCCGCAGCTCGATTGGCATGACCCAAAAAATTGCCGAAGACAATGCGGACTGGACGCCGGAACGGCTGGGAGCACGGCAAAACTGGATGTCCAATCAGGCCACCGCCATCTGGCGCATCGACCAGCTTTCTTAAGCGGATGAACAAAAAACACAAACTCGAACTCACGTGGATTGGCAAGGAGCACCGGCCGAGGCAAACTATGTCTGCTTCGGCGCTTCAGTTGTGGAGTTGAAGGCGCTGCAACGGCTAACCGGTGTGGAGGAGGCACAGACGATCAACTACCTCAAAGCCTGCGGCCTCTCGAAAGCACTGCTGATCAACTTTGGCACTGCGCGCCTCGAATTCCGCCGTCTTGTATTGAATCTGCGTTCTTCTGCCTCATCTGCGGATTTAACTTTATGAGCCTCCCGCGTCCTCGATCCTGATTCGTGATGATCCGCAGATGCCGCAGATTGACGCAGATGATGGGTCAATCGCCGAGGCACCAGTGGGTTTCACGCAAAGTACGCTACGGCGCAACGTTTGGGGCCGGATGAAGGCGCCGCATTATGAACCACTAAATACGCGAAACACACGAAAGCTGCTTGAGAAAAGGATCCCTCGAACCTGAACCCCTTTCGTGTATTTGGTTTTTTCGTGGTTATCTCTTCCGGACACTCAGGTCTCAGGGCTTGAGGGCAATCACTGTGCCGTTTGACTGAAAATGGACGGGCGTCCCAAATTGTCTGGCGACCACGCGGGCGCGTTTTGCAGCACGTTTGAGCGCGGCGGCGGCGGCCTTGCCAAGATCCGTCTCAGGTTTTGCTTTGGATTTGTTTTTCATGGTCCTTCTTCGATTAGTTCAAATAGCTCGGCGGAGTTGTCATACACCGCCCACCCATTCGCCAGATTGCGATACTTCGTTTCAAAGTTCTTCCAGCCCCGGTGAAAACGGCGGCGCACATCCACGGCACGGACGGCATGTCCACCCTGCCGCACGCGATCGGCAATCCGCCGCTGGGCAAGCCGCACCGATGCGAGTTTCAGAAAGACGATTTCGATGCGGTAGCCCTCGGCTTTCCAATTCCGCATCCGCGCAACATAAGTCAGCCCGCTTAATGTGCTCTCGAAGAGCAAAATCCGCCCGTGCAGCGCTCAAACGGTCCAATTCGCTCAAGAGCAGCCGCCCCGCTGCGAGTGCCGCCAGTTCTGGCTTCAGCGGTGACAAGCCGGCGGCGATCAGGTCCGCATTCACGAAGTGGGTTATGCCTGCCTCACGCGGCAGAAATTCTCTAGCAAACGTCCTCTTTCCCGCGCCGTTTGGCCCGGCGATGATAATACAGCGTGGCGCTTTGGATTTCATTTTTGCTCAGTCATTGAGAGTAAGCACACGCAATCCTTCATGGGGCATGGGAATAGAGCACCAGACTGGCACGGGCTCGGAGCGAGTCAATGAAGGAAAGGCTCCGCCTGGTCTCCTGCCCGCTTGACGGAAACATTCCGGGTGGCCCTACCAGCTGGCACCCCACCCTCGGTGCGCGTGGTGTTCTTGGTGTGAGAATCTTCTGTCCCACCCGAGCCCGTCATCTGCGGATCAACCCGCCCCCCTTTCGTGTATTTAGTGTTTTTCGTGGTTATCTGCCCCCGGGTGTCTTCGGTCGAACTTGGCGTGCACGAATGCCGTGAGCCGTTCACCGATGGCCTCGTGGCCTAGGCGGTCGATGGCTTCTTGCAGGAATCCGTGGACGATCAGCTTGCGGGCTTCGTTGGGA
>JAYVTN010000443.1:0-6006 GCA_043788785.1 Spartobacteria bacterium
CCAATACGATCGACCTCTATAAGCCCTCGCGCGAGGCCATGAACGCGTGGGGTGTCCGTCGGGTGACGATCCAGAATCTCCAGTGGGGCGATCCTAAACGCAGTTTGGCCGTTCTCAGGGGACGTTCCAAATACCGGCACGTCAAGCGGATGGCCGAAGGGTTCCGGCGCAACGCCCAGGGATACCCGGCATTGGAACAATGGCCGCCTGTGGCCCGTGCGGTGGCGGTATCAGCGCCGATCCAGGCCCCCACTGTGCGACGGGCCACGGCCGTGAATCCCAGAGCCAGCGAGCCCTTCGCTTCCAAGCGGCTTTAACCGCTCAGATCCCAGCGGGCAGGCCTTGATCTTCGATCTTGATGAAGGCGCGCCCTGATGTCCGCATTGGTGTTTTAGCTTGAGGCGTCGCTGTCGTGTTCATTGGGATCGTAGGGGTAGAATGCCAGTCCTGGCTTTGGCCACGGGAGGATGGTTCGCCACCAAGGAAGGATGTAAGTTTCCTCAACCACAGTTCGAGGACGCAAACCTGCATCATGCCCCGACTTGAAGATGTCGGCCAAATCGGGATCACCCTCCATTTTCGCCATCACGATCTTGTAAGCTTCCTCTGAATTGGCGGCCTTCGCCCGCCTGCTCGTATAGCACCCGATGGACGGTGGCTCGCCGTCGCGCTACATTCCCGTCGCAATGCATCCCCCCCAGCGCATTCTATTGGTTTATGGGCTTCCAGCTCCCATTGGCGCACGCCCTGAGGCATGTCCAGCAGTAGTGCCCCGAGACACCGCTGCCAGCTCGCGCGGGTTCACGCTCATTGCATGACGACGATTGGTATTCTGAAGACGGGACGTAGAAGCAATGTTCTGAGTCTTGATTCACGCCAAGACGCAAAGACGCAAAGATTATTTGAGAATGAGATCGGCAAATTGGTGGTGGATGCCTCGGGTGATAAATGGCCTGCCCGAGGAAATCTTGGCGTCTTTGCGTCTTTGCGTGAAACCAAAACTCCGTATTGTGTACTGTAGTGAGTTTGGCGGTGCGCTTCGAACAACTATCTGCGAGCGAACATGTCCTGTCGAATTTGAGATAGCCGCATCAGCGGGGGTCAAGGAACTAGACCTAGCGGCAAAAGGGGAAGACTCACAAAACTCAACCATGAAGGGTGAATTGCCGAAGTGATTACAGGAGTGGTGGATGACATCACTCGAGGACGAGGCGCGAGGACGATTTTGGAAGGCCAACGGCCTGATCCTCCAGTCCAGGGCAACGCCCCATAGGCGCTAATTTGGCGGGCCTTCAACCGGCTGAAGCCTGAACTCCGAACCCCGAAGCGATCCGATCCGACGGTTCGGAGTTCATGCTTTAGCATGCCACGCGCCGCCAAGTTAGTCGCAACGTCTCGCCCAGTCGCAACTTACTGACGCGCGAGGTTTGTGGCCGGCCCTTCGACCCAGGCTATGGGACCTCCCCGTGCCGAGGTAGGTTCCATAGCGCTTGTTTAAGCTGATATTCGTGCGCGGGGAGTTGCACCAAAACGGGATTCTGTTTCGGGTCGAGCCAACCGATAAGGCTCATGAGATCGGCGGAATCCATAGCTGTGCATCCCGACGTGCCTCGGCCGGGGCCCAGCCACCTGTGGAGGAAAATACACGAGCCGTAACCCGGCGCGCATTTCAAATTATGTTCCACGACGATTCCCCAGTCATACAGGCCATTGGATTTAAGCATGTGCTCGGAGGATTGCCAATCTGGGGAGGCCACGTTTCTCCTATCCACGATCCGATTGTAAAATCGCGAGCGGCTATCGTCGATGGCTTCGGAAGTGGAGGTCATCTGTTGGTAGGGGAGCTTGAGGGGACTTCCCTCTGGAGCCGATGCGCGGCCGAAGACACCGTGGAACGCAAATGCACCCGCGGGCGAGCGTTGATCGCCTTCCCGTTTTCGCGGTTCATCGGCGGGCACCGGTCCGTGAAGCCCGATTCCCCAAGCCAAGCCCTTTCGCCCCAGAACACAATCAACGTTCCGCCCCAGCAAACGCCAGTTCCCGTCGGCACCGCGCTCAAACCGCTGAAGGGTTCCGGATGTGGCGTTCCAGTCTGCGGTAACGACCAAAACCAATTGGGCAGAGGCTGTAATGCCTGGGATTGATCCTGGGTCCCTAACTGGGATGTTAACCGATTGTCCCCCATGCCCCGAGGAAAGCGTCAAGACGGCACATACCCAGGCGACCGACCTTCGGATCAGGGTTTGAGAAATTGGCGAGCCGGTCACACGCGGAATGTTTTGGTGTATCAACGGCAGGACAATGGCCAGGTCGGGATTACTCGAGGATGTCCATGAAGATCTTCTTCAGATCCCCCTCAGAGCTCTCCCACACGAGCACCGCCTTGCCATTGGCCGTGGTGCTGACAGACGGGAACGAGCCGCCAGCCTGCGTGAGCGGGGCAGGGATTCCTGTGCCCTGCCTGAGCCAGAGTTTCCCGCCATCTTCCCAAACAAAGGCCGCTCCCGAACGGGTCTCGAAGGTCACGGGTTGAGAACCGCGATTGGACAACAGGGTTTCAGCGTGGGGTTCTGGGGCGCTTGGAGTGCCCGCCTGTCCTGAATAGATCGATGTGCCGCTCCGCCACGCAGCCCGCAGATCGCCTTTGGGCGAGAATGCCAGGGAGCCTCCGTCCATGGGGCACCCGTTGAGCTTCCAGGTGCCCTGGCCGAGCTTTTGTGCAGGTGTCCAAGCTTGTCCTCCATCGCTACTCCGAGAGATGTAGAGGTCGCGCGCGCCGGCTACCCAATTGCGCCACATCGCAGCCACCTCGCCTTGGGCATTAATGGCCAGGCTCGGATGACAGCATTCGCAGATGTGTCCCTCCGGGGAGGCATAGAGTTGGATATTGGGATCCCACGTCAGGCCGCCGTCCCGCGAAGTTACTCTCCAGAGTTCGGTGCCAGTATTGCGCAGGTCCAGCCAGACGATGAGGGCGAGGCCTTGGCCGTTGCTGGTCATCGCGTGCAAGCCTTCGCGTGCCGAGCCCGCGACCGAATTGATCTGCGTTGGCTTTGACCATGTCCGGCCTCCGTCCGTGGAGTTCCACGCAAGGAGATTGCCGCCTGAAAAATCCACCGCGCTGACTGTCACGATACGGTTTGTGGCCATGACCCGGGGCCCGCGTCGCATACCGAGTGCCAGCTTGGAGAGCGCTGCGATGCGGACCGGTTTTGAAAAGCTCACCCCCGTGTCGTTGGAGCAGGAGTGATAAATGGCGTTTTCTTTCCCGAAGACGACATGGATGGATCCGTTCGGTGCGACGCTCACCTGTGGTTGGGTGCCGCCCCTCATCTCGGGGATGATTTCTCGCGGAAGCGCCCAGGAAGTTTGGACGCAAACCAATGTCATGAGGCTAAACCCCCAGAAGGCGTGCCGGATATTCATGAAAACCAATGTAGGGAGAGCGTTTAGGAGTGCAATCGTCGGCGGCGAGGCTTTGCGACCCCACCGGTGAAAGGCGTAATACAGGATGGCACGCCGGCCGGAGTCGCTGGCTGTCCTAATTTGTACCCCGGATGTCTTAACCCGAGCCCCCGGTGTCCTAATTTAATCCGCAGATGGGGCAGATTGACGCAGATGAGCCGCGTTGTTTGCGCGCTAGTGCCAATGCCGGATTGGCTAGGAGGGATCTTATCGAAAGCGGCCGGGTGGCTTGAAAATCGGAGCTCGGGAGCGGCGTAAAGCGCCGAGGCATGGTTACACCGAATGCCTTAGATGGAAGATGGTGCGCGATGCAGGGTTCGAACCTGCGACTTCTTGCGTGTGAAGCAAGCGCTCTACCACTGAGCTAATCGCGCGGGAGGGGAGTCTGTATAGTGCAGCGGGGATAGATTTCCAGCAGAAATTTCAGCCCAGCAAGCACCAAGGCTCCAGGGGCTCCAGGGGCTCCTTGGATGGGAAAGTGGAATCGGACGGCCA
Organism: Spartobacteria bacterium; assembly: GCA_043788785.1. Classification (GTDB taxonomy): domain Bacteria; phylum Verrucomicrobiota; class Verrucomicrobiia; order Chthoniobacterales; family Chthoniobacteraceae; genus CAIURC01. The sequence goes on from JAYVTN010000443.1 coordinate 3,961, forward strand.
AAAGGGAATCCGGAGGCGTCAGTTGCGGCGAACCCGTGCCACGTGGCTGTTCGAGAGGGCATCGCTCCGTTTAGGGTTTAAGCGCAAAGGACGGGGCTCGAAGGCGGACGTGGAGATTGGGGTAAACAAACTTTGCGTCTGGCACGGCGGGGGTGCTTAACTGGACCCATGGTATCCGTACTTCCCCCACGCATCGCCAAACACCGGAGCCGCACCGGGTTCACCCTGATGGAATTGCTGGTGGTTATCGCCATCATTGCAATTTTGGCCGGTCTCTTGCTCTCAGTGATCAACCGGGCCCGTGGGGCCGCCGATGCTACCAAATGCGTTGCCAACCTGCGCCAAATCGGGAGCGGCATCGTCGGTTACTGCACCGACAACGAGGGAGTCTTGCCCGGACCGCTTTCCCAGGGGCAGACCGGGCTCTTCAAACTCGATGACGACAGCTTCAACCGGGGTTCACTAGCTAACAAGCTCCATACCTACCTCAACGTGCCCGATGCCAGCACATTGAGCACTGCCACAAGCTCGAGCAAAAACATCATGATCTGTCCGGCTTGGGAACGCGCTCCCAAGATGCCCGCGGGAAATTCGGCTGTTCCCGTTTACATGATGAATTTTGGTGCGACGATGGGAACCGACAAACGCATTCCTTTCGGGGACGTGGACAAGGCAGGCAGCGACCCTGTGCGGATGGTGGCGCTCACGGGTTGGGACAAGGACACCTCTTCCACGGATACGACGAGCGCGGTTCAAGGGCTGTCCCTGGCGCAGGTCTGGGCCATCAAGGACGCCGACCAGTTGGGCTTTCTCCCGCCCGTGAAGGCACCCTCGTTTGCCGGTAGTTTGCCTGCCAAGCCCGTGCATGTGGATGTGCGAAATGCGCTTTTCTATGACTGGCACGTCGGTCGGCTCGGGTTGGACGACAAGCCGAAGTAAAGCGGGCTGCGGGAGCGGGAACCCTATGACAGGGGCTTCCATCGCCTGAAACGCGGCGGGCTCACGGGCTGGAACCCCTGCCACGCGGCCAATTATCCGACAGTGATCGCGTTGGCTACCGCGTAGTGTTCAGAGTGGCTCAGGCTTAAAAGGACTTGGGTAATTCCCAGCCGCTTGGCTAAGTCGGAGGCTGCCCCGTGTAAAACCACGAATGGTTCACCCGTGGCCTTGCGGCGGACCTCAATATCCGTCCAATTCAGGCCCGAGCCGATTCCGGTGCCGAACGCTTTGGAAACGGCTTCCTTGGCGGCAAACCGCGCGGCATACGCTTGGGTCGATTGATTGAGCGAGGTGCAGTAGTCCTGCTCTGCGGCCGTGAAAACCCGCTTCAGGAAATGGGCCCCGTGGCGGCCGATGGAGTCGGCCAGGCGGGCTGTCTCGACAATATCCACACCGATCCCGAAAATCTTCATCGTAGGCTTAGCGTCGGCCCGCGGGGGTCTTCAACGCCTCCAACATATCGCGCACTGCTATCTCGAGCCCAGAAAAGAGCGCCCGGGAGATAATCGAATGCCCGATGTTTAGCTCCGCAAGATGCGGGACTGCGAGGAGCGTGCGGATATTGGTGTAATTGATCCCGTGCCCGGCATTGACCTGGAGTCCCAGCCCATGGGCATGGACCGCGGCGAGTCGTAAACGCTTGAGTTCCTCCTCTTGAGCCTTGCCTTGGGCATTGGCAAAAGCGCCGGTGTGCAATTCGACCATCTCAACGCCCAGCGATTTTGAGGCTTCGATTTGTTCCGGCGCGGGTTCGATGAAAAGGCTGACCCGGATTCCCGCAGATTGGAGTCGAGCGATGGTGGGAGCCAGTGTTCGGGAGTGGCCCATGGCATCGAGGCCGCCTTCCGTGGTGATCTCCTGGCGGTTTTCAGGTACGAGACACACTTCTTCGGGAACAATCTGGAGGGCGACCTCCAGGATTTCGGGGGTGTTGCCCATCTCAAGATTGAGTTTGGTCATCAGGCTTTTGCGCAACGCGTACACATCGGCGTCCTGGATATGTCGGCGGTCGGCCCGAAGATGGATGGTGATCCCGTTGGCGCCGGC
>JAYVTN010000444.1:0-5586 GCA_043788785.1 Spartobacteria bacterium
GCGGGCGCGGCAGCTGTCGATCCCGCTGGAGCGTCCGCCGGGCTCCGCAGATTCCGCAGATTGCTCAGATAAGACAGATGTAGTCGGCGACTGCATCCCCCCGACCACATCTGTGTCATCTGCCCAATCTGCGGATAAAGGCATCACACGGCGGAGCTTGGTTTTTAGGTGTCTACCGGGTCCACCTGAGGCTAGATTTGGGAGTGATTTCCTCTATCCAACGCATTCTCTTCGACGAACCGGCTATCCTGGCCCGAGTCGACCACATGGCCCAATCCATCACGGAGGATTACCGGAACAAGGAACTCACGGTCGTGGCCGTCCTTAATGGGTCCCTGATTTTTGCCGCCGACTTGCTGCGACGCATCCCGCTGCACCTCAAGCTCGATTGCTTAAGCGTCTCAAGCTATCACGGGGGCACCGAAAGTACAGGGACGGTGACTTTCGATCAAATTTCCCTTCCCGACATCGACGGTCGCCACGTGCTGGTCGTCGATGACATCCTTGATAGCGGCCGCACCTTGGACGCCATCCGCACCAAGCTCCACAGCGAAGCCCGGCCCTTGAGCGTGGAAATCTGTGTCCTGCTGAGCAAAGGCAAGCAACGTGCCGCCGAGATCCAAGCCCGCTACACGGGATTTGAAATCGCGGACGAGTTCGTCGTCGGGTACGGGTTGGATTTCCAGGAGCGCTTTCGCAACTTGCCGTTTGTGGGTGTGCTCCGGCCAGAGCTTGCGCTCTGATGGTTCCGGGAGCGCTGCGTTTTGAGATCCGCCCCGGAGGCGGCGGGAAGGGTCCGCAACGACCGGGTTTCCCTCGCACCCTCTGGGGCGGCTGTGTCAAAAAGCCCGTACCGTAGGGGCCGGGAGGAAAACAACAGACACAATTGCGAGCCGAGAGGGCCCTTGATACCGCCAGCGTCCCGGTCTGCATTGAAAGGATAGGGGAAGAGGGGGTTTGAAACCCCGTTAGAAATTATGGCCACGGATTCAATCGAGGAAATCGAGCGGAGTGTTCAAGAGAGCATCACCGACTGCAAAAGCTGCCACGATGTGTGCATGCACACGCTTGGGTCCTTGGTGCGTTTGCCGTGTGCTCCATGACGGGGGGGATCCCCGCAAAACGGAGTTCGCCGTCTTCGCACCTCTCGATGAGCAGGGGAAACCGGGGGCTGCTAAAGCCCTTGGTAGATGATCTCCAGGGATATTAGGCAATAGCTGGTTACCAGAACCGGATCCTTTTCCATCCAACGGGCTGAGTCGTTGATCCACGAGCCATTGGATTGCTGGAGATCCATCAACTTCTTCGCCAGGGCCGGGCGCCAGGTGACCTTCTGGCCATCGGGCAACTCGATGCGGTCGACGCCCCCGGCCGTCAACCCCTTAGCCATCAAGTGATAGTAGTAATAGAGGCCCGCCCGACCCATGCCGGGGTTCTCTTCGAGGGTATAGTTTTTCTGTAACCAGGTCTTTGCCGCCGAGACCCGGGGGTCTTCTGGTTTGAGATCGGCATAGATGAAGCTCAAGAATCCGGCGTAACTCATGGACCCATAGCTGCGCAAGGTCTTGGGGCCGTCGACGGGATCCGCGTTGCTGAAGCCCGGATAGTAAACAAAGCCGCCCTTGTTCGATTCCTCAGTGCTGGCTTTGGGATTGTGACTGGGAAGGTTCTGGGTACGGCTGATGAACTCGATGGCTGCCTTCCAGTTTAAATCCTTTTTGAGTTCGGCATTGGGGCGCGCGGACTGGTAGGCGCGCAAGGCCTCCAAGGACACCAAAGTATTGTCGAGATCCGGATGCTGGCGCTTGGGGCTCACTCCAGTGGGCCCGTAACCAATCCCGCCATCCAGGCTTTCGGTGGCCATGCCGGCTGCTTGCTGGGCGATGATAAATTCACGGGCTTTGGCAATGAGCGCCTCGTCTTTGGGATCGCCCGTGTTCAAGAGCGCCACCAAGGCCAGCGCGGTGTTGTAGTTGGAAAGGCCCCGGTCGTAGATGCCTCCATTGGATTGCGCCTTGCTCCTGATGAAGTCGTAGCCCCGGGTGAGGAATTCCGCTTTCGCGGGTCTGTATTTTCCGGACGGCTCCCGGTGGAAGGCAATCAGAGGCAAGCTGGTCAGGGCGGGGTGCTCCGAGGTAGACCAATAGCCTTCGGGTTTCTGCTGCTCCTTGAGCCAAGTCAGGCCGCGGTCAATGGCCAGTTGGATTTCGTTCCGGAATGAAGCGTTTTCCGGATTTTTGGCAATCGAATCGGCAGCCACGGCCGTGCGGGCCGTGGTGAACACCAGCGCAAGCCCGAGGGGCAGGAGGAAGGAGCGGATCATTTGGAAGTGGAGCTTTCTAGCTTGATAGTGATCTCGATCTGGGTGTCGAGTGGGGGGAGTTTGGTCTTGTTCGGCACCCAGAGCGTGTCGTCGTCGTTGCCCTTGCGGGGATTGTTGATCAGTGCTGCCGGGTTGAGCACTAGTGCGGCAAAACAGCCTTGGATTTGAGCGAGGAACGCGTTGTCGGAAAACACGGAACCGTTATAGGTCCAAGGACCGCGCTCCACAGATTTGTGGGTGCCTTCATTGAGAATCCAGTCTTCCACGGGAACCGAGGCTTGTTTCCCATCCTGGGTCCATTTGACGCTGATATTTATAACGTCGCCTTTGAGCTGGGGGGCGGTCTTGAGATAGGCGGCGTCGATCTGTGTGGGCAGCGCGGCCTCCTTGCCATCGGGAGCAGCGATCCCGGCACCTTTGGCCCCAAGGAGGAGCATGGCGAAATGGAGATCGTTGGGTTGGATTTCACTGGTCAGGAGGCTTTCGTGGGCGGCCCCTTCCTTGGTAACCAGCAAGTATTCCAGGATGCCCTCGTCCATATTGAGCTTCCCTGGAAAGCGTACGGTGTGCGTGTTTTTGTCTAACACGATCTGCTTGATCCGGTAAACGCCCGGGCTGATTTCCTCCATGGCGGGCTGGGGAGCCGGCTTTGGATCTTCCGCGTGTACAGCAGGAATGAACGCGACAGCGATCGTCGCAAAAAGCCTGGTGAGGATCTGGGGGCACGACCTGAAGGTGTACATGGCTCAATGGTATACGGGTGGAGCCCCTGTTTTCATAGGACACACACCGGAATTTTTCGGCCCCAGATGGGTGGGCACGTTTGCTTTCCTCCATCGTCCACGTCCCCGGTTCCGGTGCCGAAAGAGTGAGGTGGGCTGAGGATGCGGACGATTACGAAGGACCAAGACAGGCTACCAGGTGCCGGGCGGGATGCTCAGGGCATAGCGCCCTTTCCGGGAGCTCACCCGCAAGGCGGTGCCAAAGACTTCGGAAAGGAGCTTGGAGCTCAGGGTCGTTTTGAGCGGGCCCGCGGCCACGGTGCGGCCTTCCCGTAAAAGGAGGGCATGGGTAAACGCGGGCACGATTTCCTCCACATGGTGAGTCACCAGGACCAGGGCGGGAGCTTTGCGCAGTTCTCCAAGGCGCTGTAAGAACCCGAGGAAATGCTCGCGTGCCACGGGATCCATCCCCGCGCAGGGTTCATCCAGGATGAGCAGGCGCGGCCGTGCCATCAGGGCGCGGCCGATGAGGATGCGTTGGCGTTCGCCTTGGCTGAGGACACGCCACGGGCGGTCGGCGAGATGGGAGGCCTCAATCTGATCGAGGAGATCGGCCGCCTCCTGCTGGTCGTCAGCATGCATGGGGCCCCAGTAGTCGATCATCGCGTATTTGCCGCTGACCACCGTCACCTGTGCAGGCTCCCCATCCGGGATCATCTGGCGGACGCTGGAGCTCACGAGGCCGATTTTGAGCCTCAGCTCGCGCCAATCGCTTTCCCCGAGCCGGTCGCCCAGAACGTCAATGTTCCCATCACTCGGGCTTAGGTAGCCTGCCAGCGCGCTAAGCAACGAAGTTTTCCCGGAACCGTTCGCGCCTAGAATGATCCAATGTTGGCCGGAATTGACCCGCCAATCGACCGCATCAAGAATCCGTGTTTCGCCACGGTGAATGCAGAGATTGGTGACTTCCAGGATGGGGGGCTTAGCCATAGGGTTACCGGTCGAGCAGGTCGGGGCGTACTTTCCGCGTTTTCTCAAGCGCTTGTTGGTGGCGCCACTTGGCGATAGCCGCGTGATTGCCACTGAGCAGGATATCCGGCACCCGCATTCCACGGAATTCGACAGGGCGGGTGAATTGAGGGAATTCCAAGAGGCCATTGGAATGGCTCTCTTCGAGGGCGCTTTGTTCGTCGCCCAAGACGCCCGGGAGCAGGCGCACGATGGCGTCCACAACCACCACGGCAGCGATGGCCCCGTTGGTAAGCACGTAATCGCCAATGGAGATTTCCTCGTCGATGAGGGCGTCGATGGCGCGCTGGTCGATTCCTTCGTAATGTCCGCATAGGATGATCAAGTGGGTCTGAGCGGCGTATTCGCGTGCCAAAGCTTGTTCGAAGCGGCGCCCGGCTGGGCTCATGAGCACCACCCGGCTCTGCGGTGTACGCAATTGCTCGACGGCAGCAAAGATGGGCTCGCATTTAAGCACCATCCCTTGGCCCCCTCCATAGGGGCTGTCGTCGGTGACGCGGTGTTTGTCCACGGCCCACTGGCGCAGGTTATGGGAATGGATTTCCACCAACCCCTTCTCCTGGGCTCGCCCGAGAATGCTCTCGCCCAGGGCGGCAGTCGCGATTTGAGGAAAAAGGGAAAGGATGTCGATACGCACGGATTCTGATAGTTCCATGCTCGCGCACTGGAGCGCAATGCAGTAACCAGCATTGCCAAATCCCGAAATTTTCTTCCTTGGCTAGAAATCCCCCGCGCAAAAAGAATAAGCCACGTCCGCAAAGGCGGTGGGCTCTGCGTCTACTGATAGCCGGCGTGGTGATCGTCGTCCTAGTATGTGGCGTGTACGCCGTGTGGGCGTCGACCTTCGACATGGAAGGGATCAAGGAAATGCCGGAGCGCTCGGCGGTGTACGACATGGACGGGAAGGTCTATAGCCGGTTGGCAGGCGAGAACCGGATCGTGGTGCCCATTCAAAAGGTATCCAAAAATTTCAAGGATGCGCTGTTGGCCCGGGAAGACTCCCGTTTTTACTGGCACCGGGGACTGGATCCGGTGGGAGTGTTACGGGCTGTGGTTCGCAACGTTACCCGCGGTTCGGCGGCCCAGGGCGCCAGCACTCTTACCCAACAGCTTGCCCGCAACAGCTACCCGGAGCGGGTCGGACAGCGCAAAAGCCTTCATAGGAAGCTCTTGGAGGCATTTGTCTCCCTGCGCATTGAGCACAATTATTCCAAGGCGGAGATTCTCGAGCACTACATGAACCGGATCTATTTCGGGTCCGGCGTGTATGGGATTGAGGCGGCCAGTCTGGCGTACTTCGGGAAGTCTGCCAATGACCTCTCCTTGGGAGAGGCGGCCATGATTGCGGGGATCATCCGGAGCCCCACCCGGTTTTCCCCCTTGAACAATTCCAAAGGGGCTAAGCGCGAGCGGGACACGGTCCTGGAGCGAATGGTCAAGGCGGAGATGATCACCCGGGCCCAAGCCGACGAGGTGCTCAAGTCGCCGTTGGTAGTGACCAAAAAACGACTG
>JAYVTN010000445.1:0-10348 GCA_043788785.1 Spartobacteria bacterium
TGGCAAGAACCGAAGGCGGTTCGGGCCCCGGCGCAAGACCGGGGCCCGTGCGATGCGCGGGATAGAGGCCGGGGACCTCTACACGGCACGCGACTTCCGGAAAGGCGTTCCATTCGCATGGAAGAAGAAGGAAGGTTGCCCCGATTCAAAGCAGTAACGGCGCATAGTGGTAGTGGACTGAATCCGGTCGGCCCGCAGGCCCCTCAAGGGGCCTCGGAGGGTTTGTTGTGGCCTGACCCAGCGGGTGAGCCGACACCAGTCCTGCGCCGGAAGGCATCCCCCCGGGAATGAATCACTTGCCCTCAAGCTTAAGATTTCAACTGCCGGATTTAGGATGATTTGGATTTGGAGGGCGAGCACCGGCAATAAAGGGCAATCGGCCCTCCCCCGGAGGGTGGGTTGTCGGAATCACGCTTAAGGACGGGGCGTCCCCCGCAGCATCCGGGGCGGTGTGATCCCTAGCGGACTTCCGAAGCCTTTTCGACTAACCGGGCAAACTGGACTCGGTCCAAGGTGGAATTGGAGCCGATCGATTCCCGAGCCAATTGGAGGATCGGGGCCAATCCTGCCGCCCCCGCTTTTCCAGCTACGTTCAGGGCAAATCCTGCCACTGCCGCTGTAAAACGGAAATCGGGGGAACACTGGTCCAACCGGGTGCCGGGATCCTTCAATGCAAACTCCACGAGACGCACCTTGCCAGATTTAGCGCCCGGCAAGTATTCCAATTTCAGGCTCAGAAGCTCTTTGGACGAGACCTGTTGGTATTTGAGTTCACCCCCGACCGCGCTTCCAGAGACGGGAACGATTTCGTAGAGGATCGTGGAGGTAGAGCCCCCGGAGCTCTCCAGGGAACGCCCTAGATCTGCATCGGCCTCCGCCCTTGCGGTCTGCACCAGACTGTAGGCATGCACTTGGCTGGGATTGAACTCCGCACGCCCCCGCACCTGGCTGGCCATAGAAATGCCCGTACGCCCATCGGATTTGGTCCGGATCACGATCCGGACAAGGCGATGATCGGTTGCCCATGGACAAGGGCCCACTTCCAGGGTCGCCCCCTCGGGATGGCTGGTCCCTGAAACCCCCTCCCCGGGGGCAAAAGCATTGATCCAATCCTGAACACGGACCGAGTCCGCTGGGGGCAAGGTGCCTTTCTCCAAGGACGAACGGACTTCCCGGATTTCGCTCCGTTTGGAACCCGCAATAGGAAGAGTCGTCAATGGTTGCTCGCTTACACGCACGAAGCCAACAACCTGGATTGCGCCCGCCGCTTTAGCGTGAGGAATGGGCGCGGTGCCTGCCCGGTTTTGGATCCCACCGAGCTCGGCAGTGCCAGTTGATCGGGAAGCGTAGGAGGAACCGGTTGCGGAAGGAGCGCCAAGACCCTTGATCTTGAAAACCTGGGATTCTGCCACTGGCTCTTCCCGCACGGGAGACGTCGCCACGACGAGAGGGCCGCTGGTATTGAGCCCTGGAGCCGGGCGGGCCGGCAGAGCAGGATTCTCACGTTCCGGAGTCCATGGAACCATCTGAGCCATTGGAGGGGTTCCCCGTTTGAGGAGGGCTTCGATCTGGGGCGCAGAGAAGGACATCGTTGCCATGTAAAGGGCTTCAGTCTGGGTCACTGGCTCCGGATTGGAACTCAGAGCGATCCGGAAGCCCTCTTGGTCGGTCAGCCTTGCAGGCCGGTTGGCCACGGCAGCTGCCGCACGTAGCACAGCGGCACGCTGGGCGGTGATGGCGGGCACCAAAAGCAGCCCGAAACCCATTCCCACCACCACGCAGGCAGCCATGGCCGAGAGGATACTGGGTTGGCGCCAGAAAGGCACCAGGGAGACCACCTTGGACGGGCTCCTGGCAGCCAACTCCATCAGCTCCTCGCGCTGGCTACGAAGCAGCCCAAGGGCCGCTTCCTGTCTCAATCCTTCGCGCACCCACGCCCCGAGCGTTTGGGTTTGTTCCACCGCAATTTTGGTCGCCGTGTCAGGCATAGGCCTTTGCTCCAACCGGGCGATCTCGCCCAAGGCGTAGGCAGTTACTTCTGGGTCATCCGGATTCATAAGATTTTGTGCAAGGGTAATTCGAAACGTCCAACCGGCTGTTCCTCAAGGAGAGTGCGAAGCCTTTTTAGGCCAGTGTGCAGAAGGAACCCGACGTTGGTCACACTCAACTCGGTGATCTCGGCGATTTCCTTGTAGGAAAGGTTATTCTGGAACTTCAGTCGGATCACGTCCTGTTGATTCTCAGAAAGCCCTTTCAAGAGTTTGCTCATGGCTCCAGCCCTCTCCTCGTTCTCCAGGACGGCCGACGGGCCCGGCTCCTCGCTCCGGCGCTCGTAAGCCAACGGGTCCATCGGGATGATCCGGCTTTGTCGCCGCTGGAAGTCGATCGACCGGTTGCGGCACACGGTAAAAAGCCATGCCTCGGTTTTTTTTGCATCCTCTTCCCCCTGGGCGGTGGCCTTGCTTCGAAGCTCAATCCACTTGATAAAAGTCTCCTGAACCACGTCCCGGGCATTATCGACATCCCCGACAATGCTCTGGGCATACCGGACCAATGGACGCTCGTATCGCTCCAAGAGGGCACTGAGTTCGGTTTGTTCCGGGCTCATAGGGTTCACTCCTTTATACGGATAACCCGCTGCTTCTATTAGGGAACGCGGCCTTTTACCCGTCTACTTGTCCCTAAATCTCCGGATTGGGCTCTGCGGACTTGCGCCGTTCCAGCAGCCAGACGATCCAGATACAAATCTCGTAAAGCACTACGATGGGGATACTTAGGCAGATAAAGCTGACCGGATCCGGCGTGGGCGCCAAAATGGCCGACATTATCAGGATCAATGTGTACCCATAAGGGCGGGTTTGGGAGAGGAACTTGAAAGACACAATCCCAAGCAGTGCCAACGCGATGATCACTACCGGCAACTCGCACATCAACCCGAACCCGATTGTCATCCACGAACAAAACGATGCGTACTTGTGCCAGGTCCACATCGTGGTGATCTGCATCTTTTGGGCATCATGGAAGAAAAAGCCCAGCGTCTCAGGCAAGATGTACCAGTAACAGACCAATACCCCCGTGACGAAAAGGGCGAATCCGGCCATAATCCCCGGCAAAAGGAATCGTTTCTCCTGTCGGGTTAGAGCCGGGAGAACGAATTCCGCACAGAAGTAGAGCAGGAAAGGGAAAGCCAGGACAACGCCGGCGTAGAAAGCCATTGTCATGGAGAGGGTGAAGGATCCCGCGATGTCGGTAATGACCAACTTACCAGGAAGACCCGGGTCAACCTTGGCCAAAGGCGCCTGCAGAAGCCGCATGAGATCGACCCGGAACCAGAACGCCAAGCTCATGGCCCCTACCATGGTGGATACCACCTTGATGAGCGTCCAACGCAAATCCTCCATGTGCTCCAAGAAGGGTTTAACGACCTCGCCATCGGACTTTTCACGGAACTCGAAAAATTTAGTAAGCCAGGACATGGGGCGCAGAAATTAGAGCCCTCCCTGTATAGAAGGAAGGAGGAACACGTCACTTCGGGCAGAAAATCGGTCATTAGAGCTGCTTTCCAAGATTTTCCCTTGGCCCTCCTTAAAAGGCGTCCCTATGGTAAGGCTTCCATGAACCCCGATATCCAAAAGGCCGTTGACTCCGGCAAACTCACCCCCGCTGCAGGCGCAGCCCTTCAACAGCTGCAACCTGGAACGTACGTCACGCACAAGAGCTGGGGTTTTGGACAAGTGGATTCGGTCAATTTTCTGGTCAACCAAATGACCATCCATTTCAAGGCCAAACGGGACCATTCGATGCAGCTGCAATATGCCGCCGAATCCTTGGTGCTCATTCCGGGGGAACACATCCTGGCCCAGAAAGCCTCCGATTTGAGCGGTCTCAAGCAGCGCGTCATCAAGGATCCGGTGGGCATTATCCGCCAGATCCTCAGCAGCTTCGGGGGGAAGGCTACCCAAGATCAAATCGCTCTTGCTCTGGTTCCCGAGGTTCTCACCGAAGCCGAATTCAAGCGGTGGCTCGATTCGGCCAAAAAGGCGCTCAAGAAAGATGGCCACTATGCCATCCCCTCCAAGAAGAGTGAACCTTTCGAGCTCCGGGATGGGCCCATTTCCCACTCCAACGAGTATCTGCTCACCTTCAACGCGACCCGTCAGCTCAAGGATCAAGTGGCTGCTTTGGAGGTGATCCTAAAAAACCTCACCGAGTTCAGCGATCCGGTTGCCCAGCTTTCTTCCATCATCCAAACCGCCAATGAAACCGCCCGCAAGAGCCAGCGCCTGCACACCTCCCAGGCCCTGAGCCTTTTGCTGACCCGGGATGAGATTTGCGAACGCACTCCAGGCCTGGAAAAAGGCCCTGATGCCCCGACCGTTGCCAGCTTCCTCCAAGGGGTCGAACGCTCCTTGCCAACCCTCCTCGGGGAAATCCCAGCCGCTAAATTGCGCCGGGCCATCTCGGAAATGCCCAACGCATTTGGCGAGGATTGGGTCGCCCGGTCCTTGGACCTGGCGTTGCGCGGCAGCACCCGGATTGTGGCCGAAGTGGCAAAAGCACTGGTCGAACGCGATAAGACCGATGATCTCCGGGCCGCCATGGCCCGTGCCATTAGCGAATATTCAGTTTCCAGCGAGGCCTTGCATTGGCTGGCGAAGGAACGCACTGGTCCCTTCAGCGAATTGGCCGGGGTGCGCCTCCTGGCAGCCATCATCTCGGCACTGGAACGCGAGCAATCCAACGAACGTAAAGACCGGAAGCTCCACGACCTGCTTCTGGGAGACAAAGACCTTCTCAACGATCTCATAGCTGGGGCCACCCAGGAGGAAATGCGCGAGATCATGCGCAAGATCCTCATGACCACCGTTTTTGAGGAACTCAACAAGCGCTCCCTCCTCGGCCGCATCATCCGCCAATATCCCGACCTCCAGTCGATGATTTCTGGGGACAGCGGTGAAAAGCAGGAGGCAATGGTTGTTTCCTGGGCCAGTTTGGAAAAACGCAAGGCCGACTATCAGGATCTAGTCAGCAAGCGGATTCCTGAAAACGTTAAGGAAATCAGCGTCGCTCGCAGTCATGGGGATCTGCGGGAAAACTTCGAATACAAAGCGGCCAAGGAAATGCAGCGCGTTCTCATGCGTCGCAAATCGGACATGGAACGCGAACTCGGATTGGCCCGCGGCACCGACTTTGCCAATCCGGATCTCACGAAGGTGAGTATCGGCACCCAGGTTCAACTCAAGGACGTGGACACCGCTCGCATGGATGTCTTCACCATTCTTGGTGCGTGGGACAGCGCTCCCGAACAAGGAATCATCAGCTACCAGACCGCCATTGCCCAAGCCATCATCGGCCACGCTTTGGGCGAAAAGGTCAATCTGCCCACTGAAAATGGCGAGCGTCTCGTGGAGATCATCTCGATCGAGGCTTACCGCCCTGTGGCTGTATAAATCCCCTCTCCGGGAGCGAAGGACGCGTGGCGGCCAAACCCGGCTTCTCAATTCACTGGGGCCGATCCCGGCACGCCTGAACAAAATAACATTGCCAACGCACGGTAGCGTTAATATCCCACTCTGCTCTTTTCCTCTATCTGTGAGCCAGCGCTCCGGATCGGGTCCTTGAACCATCCCTCTTACCCCATATTACCATGTCCCTGACTTCCATCGTTGAAATCCGCGCCCGCCAAATTCTGGACTCCCGGGGCAACCCGACCGTAGAAGCGGATGTACATTTGGCCGGGGGTGCCGTTGGAACCGCGGCAGTGCCCAGTGGGGCCAGCACAGGAGAACACGAGGCGTGGGAATTGCGCGACGGGGTCAAGGATCGTTGGCAAGGCAAAGGGGTAACCAAGGCCGTGGGAGCCATCAACAAGAGTATTGCCCGTGAACTTGAGGGAATGGACGCCACAGACCAGGTCGGCGTCGACAAACTCATGATCCGCCTCGATGGCACGCCAAACAAGGCCAAGTTGGGTGCAAACGCGCTTCTGGCTGTCTCCCTAGCCACGGCAAAGGCGGCGGCCATCCAAGTCGGCCAGCCGCTCTTCAAGTATCTTGGGGGACCCAATGCCAAAGTGTTGCCAGTCCCGATGATGAACATCCTCAACGGTGGCGCCCACTCGGACGCTCCCATTGACTTCCAGGAATTCATGATTGTCCCAAAAGGGGCGCCCACTTTTTCGGAGGCCCTGCGTTGTGGGACGGAAATCTTCCACGCACTCAAGGCAGTGCTTAAGGCCCGCGGCCTTTCCACCGCCATTGGCGACGAAGGCGGCTTCGCTCCCAAGCTGGAGTCCGCGACCGATGCCTTGGAGACCATTGCCATGGCCGTTAAGAAGGCAGGCTACAAATTCGGCAAGGATGTGTTCATCGCCTTGGATGTGGCTTCGAGCGAATTCTACGACGCAGCCAAGAAACAATACGTTTTTAAGAAATCAGACGGGTCCAGGCGCAAAGCCGATGAGTTGGTCGCCTATTACGTGGAGCTGCAGAAGAATTTCCCGATCATCAGTATCGAGGACGGCTGCGCCGAGAACGACTGGGAGGGTTGGAAAAAGCTGACCGAAGCCATGGGAGCCAACACCCAACTGGTCGGCGACGACCTGTTCGTGACCAACGTCGAATTCCTCCAGAAGGGAATCGACCGGGGAGTGGCTAACTCCATCCTGGTGAAGGTCAACCAGATCGGCACATTGACGGAGACCTTGGACGCCATTGAGTTGGCCAAGGAGAACCGGTACACGGCCGTCATCAGTCATCGTTCGGGCGAGACCGAAGATACCACGATTGCTGACATCGCAGTGGCAACCAACGCAGGCCAAATCAAAACGGGTAGTCTTTGCCGTACTGACCGGGTGGCGAAGTACAACCAACTTCTGCGAATTGAAGAAGAACTTGGTGACAACGCCGTGTATGGGGGTAAGATGCGCTAAGTGGGCGACGCGGCATTCAGCTCTCAATCTTCCCAGGGAATGTGGCATTCCCTCAGCCGTCTTGTCTTCATCCTGATCCTGCTCATTGGAGCCATCCCGATTGTTTACTCCTTCCTGCCAGAAGTCAGTGCGCGCAAGCTCCAAATGGCTCGGGTGGACGAACTCAAGTCAGACATTGAGCGTCGTCGCATGGTATTGGCCAGGCACCAACGGGAAGAAAACCTGCTCAAACATGACCCGGAGTACGTGGGCCTGATCGCCCGCGACCGTCTAGATCTCATGAAAGAGGGTGAAACGATTTACCGCTTCGCTGCTCCAGGGAAAACCCAGCCGCTGCCCCGCCATTAAGGTTCTCCAGCGGCGTGGCCCGTGTCCCACCCCGCCCCCCCAACCATCTCCAGCATCCCTTGACCGCTGCTGCATTCACCCAGATCCTAATTGGCCATGGCCGCTGACCTTTATTCCATCAACACCTCCGAACTCTCCACCCGCGTGGCCGAGTTGCGGAGGTATCTTTGACTTCCCCAAACTTTCAGCCCGGCTAAGCGAACTTGAGGGGCTAATGTCGGAGCCCGATTTCTGGACCCATAAGGAACGGGCTCAACAAAACGTGGAGGAAGTTTCCACGTTGCGGGGAAAAATCACTCCGTTGCTCCAACTCGAGCGCAAACTGGCGGATTTGGCGGTGCTCATGGAGATGGCTGAGGAGGAGAACACTTCCGAAGCCATTCAGGAGGTCTTCGCTGAACATGACGCGCTCCTCAAGGACCTGGAGGAGTTCGAACTCAAAATGCTCCTCGCTGCGCCCACCGACCGCTCCAACGCCTTCTTAAGCATCCAGTCGGGAGCCGGCGGCACCGAAGCCTGCGATTGGGCCGACATGCTCCTTCGCATGTACCAGCGCTGGTCCGAACGCCGGGGCTTTTCGACTTCCATCATCGATATCCAAATGGGCGATGAAGCCGGGATTAAATCCGTCACCATCCGCGTGGTGGGCGAATACGCGTTTGGTTATCTAGCTACCGAGCGTGGGGTCCACCGGCTGGTACGGATCTCGCCATTTGATTCCAACAAACGTCGGCACACCTCTTTTGCCGGGGTGGATGTCGTGCCTGAACTCCCAGAAAGCACCCCCATAGAAATCAATCCCGCAGAGATAGAGGTGGACACCTATCGCAGCGGCGGCAAGGGCGGACAGAACGTCAACAAGGTGGAAACGGCGGCCCGGGTCCGCCATCTTCCGACCGGAATTGTGGCCGCTTGCCAAAGCGAACGCAGCCAAGGCCTCAACCGTGCCTTGGCCATGCGAATGCTCCAAGCCAAGCTCCAGCAGATCGAGACCGATAAGAAGAAAGCCGAGATCGCTCAAGCGTATGGAGAAAAAAGCGAGGTGGCCTTCGGCAGCCAGATCCGGAGTTACGTTTTCCAGCCCTATCAGATGATCAAGGATCTGCGCACGGGCGTTCAGACCAGCAATCTACAAGGGGTCATGGACGGGGACATCGATGATTTCATCGAGGGCAAACTGCGCGGGCTTCAAGCCAAGAAAGGCTCCGGCGACGACGGCGACTTGGATTGACGCCGGCGGTCGGGGTACCAGACCCGCCGCAACCGAACCCGCACGAACCGGGCTATGGGATCAGCAACTCCTGCCCTGCCTTGATCTTGGCCGTGCCTTCCAACGAATAGAAATTCGCGTCCTGGATATCCTTCCAGCGGGCCTTGTTCTTGTAATACTTGACTGCAATGGTCGCCAGGGTTTCGCCCGCTGCGACCACATGCGTACGAGATCCCGGCGGGATCGGCTTGCGCACAAGTTCCCCCTTTGCACCGCTCTTGGCCGGTACCGAAACAGGCTTCTGGGCCCGCATTTCCATGATAGTTTTACGCAACGAGAGGTTCTCGTTTTTGATCCGTACGGCTTCACTTTGGGAGACGAAGTTTCCACTCGAAAGGCTGGTCAGTAGTTTGAGATGGCCTTCTTTCTCGTACTCTTTGGCCTCCTTGGAATGGGGCCCAGTGGGGGCAAGCGTCACGTATCGCTCAAAATGATGAAGCGCGTCCAATGGGCTCTTGAGCTTGTCATCGTAAATGATGGCTAAGCGGTAATGAACCTCGGCTGTATCCGGGGTGCCATCCAATGCCGCTTCGTACAACTTTACCGCACCCCGGTAATCCCCGGCGGCAGCTTTTTTCTCCGCGGCAGAGAGTTCCAGCTTTTTGTCTTTTTCAAAGAGCCGGTTGCAACCGTTCCCCACAAAGCAAGTGAGCCCGACAAACAAACTGAGCCAATACCGGTTCATGGATTCTTGTTGAGATTGGAAGCCAGGGCGTCCACCAGCAGTTTGGCGACCCGCACGCGCGCAAACCATTTATAATTGGCAGGAATCACATTCCAAGGGGATTGGATGGTGGAAGTCCTCTGGAACATTTCTTCGGCCGCCACATTGTGCTGGTCCCACTTACGCCGGTTACGCCAATCCTCGTCATTGATCTTCCAATGCTTGTAGGGGTCGGCTTCCCGACGGCGGAACCGCAGGAGCTGCTCCTCTTTACTGATGTGGAGATAGCATTTGACGATGACGGCACCGTCATCGCAAAGCAAACGCTCGAAATCATTGATCTCCTGGTAGGCTCGTTTCCACTCTTTATCGGTGGCGAATCCCTCCACCCGTTCCACCAAGACACGCCCGTACCACGAGCGGTCAAAAATCACTATTTGCCCGTTGGGCGGGAGTTTATTCCAAAACCGCCACAGATAGTGGTGATGGTACTCTTCAACCGTTGGCTTGACCACTGAATGAACCCTTAGGAGACGAGGATCGAGCCGCTCTACCGCACGCTTGATGGCCCCGCCTTTCCCAGCTGCATCGGGCCCCTCGAAAACGAAGATGACCGAGTTCTTGGACTCGCTAAGCTGGCGCTGGTACTTCAAGAGCTCCAGTTGAAGCGCCTTGAGCTTGGGCTTGTAGTCCTCCTCCGTGATTTCTTTGTGTTCAAGTTCGTCCAACCGTTTGGTCTTTTTCAGTCCAGTGGGTTCAACCAATTCAGGGGCGGGCATGTTGCTCATGTATAGGGAAGCCGCGCCATTGCGCAAGCGGCGCGCTCACCGGAAAATCCCGCAGCTCCGGGTCGGCCCTTCCCTACCCAACACCGAGATTGGGTCCGGTTTTCTTTTGACGCCCATCGAAACCTCCGCTTAACTCTAGCTTTTCCGGTGAGGTGGCTGAGTGGTCGAAAGCACCGCTTTGCTAAAGCGGCATACTCGCAAGGGTATCGAGGGTTCAAATCCCTCCCTCACCGCTGTGTATCTTTTCTACACAGCACATCTGGAGTTCCTCCACCGAACCCGCCGTTTTCCCAGTTCGCGAATTGGGAAAAAACGGAACATTCCTCCATAAATGCACTGGAATTCCA
>JAYVTN010000446.1:0-3115 GCA_043788785.1 Spartobacteria bacterium
GGGCTCCGCCGTCTGTGGGGCCGCATCCCAGGGCGTTGCCCTGGGCTGGGGCTAGCGATGCCCCTTCGGGGCGAGGGGCTTACGGCCGGATTCCCACCCACCAACGGCCCGTCTCGAAGGCCAACGGCCTGATCTATCCCCAGCCCAGGGCAACGCCCTGGGATTAGCCCCCCCGATGGCGAAGCCCTGAAAGGGCACCCTATTTTTAACCCTTCCCCGTTGGTCCCCACAAGTCCTGTCTGCTCCTGTCTAGCAGCGCTGCGCGCATGGCTTCCACAGGGGCCGGTTGATCAAACCAGATCTCGAATGCGAGCGCTCCTTGATGGACCAGCATCGAAAGACCGTTTGCGCTTCGGGCTCCAACCTCGTCGGCGGCTAACATCAGCCGGGTGCGGTTGGCTGTGTAGATCGTGTCGTAGATCATTAGGTGCGGCTGCAGGATCTCGGCCGGCAAAGGCGAGGGATCCGTGGGCTTCATCCCTACCGAAGTGCAATTGATCACCAGATCGGTTTGGTCGATTTGCGCTCGCAAGGCCCCATCTTCCCACGGGACCACCTGCAATCGCTCGCCGGGACAACTCACCCGGGGAGCCCGGAAGTAGCTCGCCAGGTCGGCAGCCAGTTCGAGCCCCTTTTCCACCGTCCGATTGACTAGCACCAGCCGTTCGCATTGCTCGATCCCGCATTGCATGGCAATGGCGCGTCCGGCTCCCCCGCCCGCGCCCAGGACCATGACGCGCATGTCCCGCAGATCGATCCCGAACTCGGCCCGCAACGCCCGGACCAGCCCTGGCCCATCGGTGTTGAAACCCACAAGTTCATCGCCTTCAACGACCACCGTATTGACCACTCCTATGCGCCGGGCATGGTCATCGACCCGGTTCATCAGGGGCAAAACCGCCGCCTTGTGGGGAATCGTGCAATTGACCCCAATAAACCCGTGACTAGGCAATAGGCTCAAAGCTTCCTCCAGCTCTGTGGGCTGGATATGCAGACGCGTGTACCGGGCTTCGATAGCGCACTTGGCCAGCGCCGCATTGTGCATCTGCGGCGAAGCCGAGTGAGCCACAGGGTCCCCGAAAACGGCTAGGCGCAGGGGCGGCACCGCGTCGGCCGTTGCTTCGGGCCAAGCCCGTAAGTCTTCCAGTGTATAAACCTCCTTCATCAGGCACCGAAGCGCAGGATTGTCGCCTTGAACCGTTCGAGCACCCGCGTGCGCCCGAGCACCTCAAGCATGTGGTAGAGACTGGGGCCGACCCCGCGTCCGCTCACAGCGACCCGGGCCGGATGGATGAACTCCGCCGGCTTGCACCCCAGACTCACGGCGGTTTCCTTGAGCTTGGCTTCCAGGGTCGCCGCATCCCAGGTGTCGACCCCACTGTAGGCGCCAGCAATCTGGCCCAAACGCTCCATCGCGCCGGGTTTACGCAAGGTCTTGTCCACTGCCTCCGGGTCGAATTCGTAAGTATCGGTGAAGAAATACCCGATCCAGCCGGGCACTTCGGGCAACTGCTTGATCTTTTCCTTGATCAAACCCAATACCGGCAAAAGAGCCGCGCGCGATCCGTACTGGATCCCGGCCCGCTCCACCCACGGCAGGCTCGCATCGGTGAAGGCCTCCAAGTCCATTGCCACCAAGTACTGCCAGTTCAGCCAATTGCATTTCTCGATGTCGAAATGCGCCGCCTTGCGGTTGATGTTGGCAGGCTCAAACAGGCGCACGACCTCCTCGATGGCTAGTTTCTCCCGGTCATCCTTGGGAGACCAGCCCAGCAAACAGAGGTAATTCCGCACAGCACCGGGCACATACCCCTGCTCGATGTAGGTGGTGATGCTGGCGCCCTGGTCGCGCTTGCTCATCTTCGATCCATCCTTGTTGAGGATGAGCGGGATATGTGCGAACTGGGGAGGCGCGACCCCGAACGCATTGTAGAGTTCGATATGTTTGGGCGTGTTGGAAAGATGATCCTCCCCCCGGATCACGTGGGTAATCCCCATCGCGATGTCGTCCACGACGTTCACGAAATGGAAAATCCACGACCCATCGGGACGCCGGATGGTCATGTCCGCCTCGGGCTCTCCGGTTGGAGTCGTCGTCTTGCTGCGATCCACGCTGATCCGCCCACAAACCATGTCCTCAAACTCCATCGGCTGCCGCGGCAACCGGAACCGGGTAGCCCCGTTGGCATCGACATACACACAATCGGCCGTCCGGAGCTTTTCCAGATAAGCTTCGTAGATGTGACCACGTTCACTTTGGAAATAAGGACCGCAATCGCCGCCCGCCTCAGGACCTTCATCCCAGTCCAGCCCCATCCAGCGCATCCCATCGAGAATGACTTGGACGGCCTCATCCACATGGCGGGCCCGGTCGGTATCCTCAATCCGAAGGACGAATGTGCCTCCGGTGTGCCGGGCGTAGAGCCAATTGAAAAGGGCAGTACGGGCGCCACCTACATGCAGGTAACCCGTCGGCGAAGGAGCAAAGCGAACACGGACTTTCATAGAGGCCGAGAAACGTGCGCCATCACCGCCCTGTTTTAAAGCCGAAACATGACCGGAAAGACCTGCTGCGGCGTCAGTGGCGAGGGCTTCAAGCCCGTGGACGCGCATTTGCAGCTGAAAGTCTCCAGGGGCCGTGGTTCATGGGCTGGAAGCCCATGCCAACATCAGACCCGGCGCAGCCACGAATCGCTTGCGTACTTCCCGGCCGCGATCGCCTCGGCGGATGCAATCTCCGCCACGTCCCCCCCGGACCCCTCTGCTGGAGATGCGCGCGATTACTCAGGAAGTCCTCCTTAAGTCGGCCCCCGCAAACACCAGAAAGCCTGGAGTCAAAAAAACTGACATGCACCGGCAATCCACGCCAATGGCACCGTGGTTCGGTCGTGGATCATTTCCGCGAGCACGACCTTTCGCAGATCGCTCCCAGCCGTTGACTCAAGCTGACCGGCGGTAAACTCCATGGCCTTTATCCCTACCACCAGAAGCCGTTTCGCCTCGGCTTCGGTGTGGGCCCGGCATTGGCTGCTACTTCGATAGCTGTCATTTGTGAAAACGGTTTTACCGGCATGCGCAAACGCGAGCAAGTGTTCCCGGAAGGCTTGAGTGCCCC
>JAYVTN010000447.1:0-3170 GCA_043788785.1 Spartobacteria bacterium
AAAGCCGCAATGGGTTTTGGCCACTTCGAGAACCTCCTTGTCGATCTCGACCACATCGATTGCCAGGTCCGGGAGCAGCGAATAAAGCAAGGAGGGAATGGTGCCGGCGCCCAAACCTACCACGAGCGCCCTGCGTGGGGCCTCTACAAAGGCCAAGCACAACAGCAGGACGTTGGCATAAGGCAATTCAAGCCGCGTGGGTTCCCCGGGTTTAACCACGCTTTGGCAGACCCCATCATGCCCGAACCGAAGCGTCCGCATTCCGGCGGCATCTTCGGTAAGGACAATGAGTTGAAATGCCGAATGTCGGGCCACCAGAACCTTTTGATCGATCACCATGAAAGAAACCCGATTATGCCCATGTCGGGCATGGGCACAAGCCAAGGCCCGGATCAGACGGATCGGAAGGGTGCCCTACCTCCAAGACAAACAAATTGCGACTTGGCGGGGGCTCCCCGATACCCTAAGGCCCTGTACGAACCTTCTGCCTTTCCCGCGGGTCCTCCCCTATGAATACCAAGCCAATCCTCCATGCGGCTCGCAAACTCTCGAAACCTTATCGGGTTACGAACGGGAAGAAATTCCGGTTGGCGGATTACGACCCGGCGGACACGGGCGATCTGAAATCGGAGGACAAACCACGGACCAAGGCCATGTTGGAGGCGGGTGTGGAGGCCACGGCAGAGTTGCAGGAGGTGCTCTATGCGCACGACCGCTGGTCGGTGCTCTTGATCTTTCAAGCCATGGATGCGGCAGGCAAAGACGCGACGATCAAACACGTCATGTCGGGGGTCAATCCGCAGGGCTGCCAAGTGACCTCCTTCAAGGCGCCTACCAGTGAGGATCTCGACCACGACTACTTGTGGCGTTGCGTCAAGAACCTGCCAGAGCGCGGACGCATCGGCATTTTCAATCGCAGCTACTACGAGGAAACATTGGTGGTCCGGGTACACCCCAAGTTGCTCTTGAACCAAAAGTTGCCCCAGGAATGCATCAGTAAGCACATTTGGGAGGACCGGTTCCAAGACATTCGCAGTTTCGAGCGCTATCTTCATCGCAACGGTACGGTCGTGCGCAAGTTCTTCCTCCACGTCTCCAAAGAGGAACAGCAAAAGCGGTTCCTGGAACGGTTGGAAAATCCGGACAAGAACTGGAAATTTGCCGCAGGCGATCTCATAGAGCGCGGGTTTTGGGAGGATTACATGAAGGCGTATGAGGAGACGATACGGGCGACGGCCACCGAGGAGTCGCCCTGGTATGTGATTCCCGCCGATAACAAATGGTTTACCCGTGCCGTCGTGGGTGCGGCGGTCATTGATGCGCTGGCGTCTCTGGAGCTGGAGTACCCAAAGGTGGACGATGCGCAGCGGGCCGCAATGAGCGCGGCTAAAGAGGCTTTGATTGAGAGCGAATGACGTGCTTCCTTGCGGAAACTCGAGAGTCTATGACCTTGGTAGCCGGATGGGGCATGGCTGCGTGCGCCAGGTCTTTATCGCTCACTTTGTGGACCCGGTGAACGAGCAGTTTTGGATCAAGCGGTGTGGGCCGATGCCGGCGCATCATCGGTGGGTGTTCAACCGGCAATAGCAGCCTGACTTTTGGATATCCATTGGCGATGGAAACAGAGGGGCTCAAAGGCTGTTGGGAAAAGCTTGGCGGGCTCTTTTTACTTTGCCCGGCTGTGTTCAAAGATCCGCTTAAACGCCTCGGGTGCCCTACCACAGGAGTACCGTGATATGGTTGGACTTGGAAACGGGTTCGATGGCCGCACTCTCCCAAGTTGCGGTAAATTCATTTATACCCTGTGGCGGCAGACCCTTTTCCCTGGCAGCGACTCGCCTGAGGACGGCGGCTCATGGGGATAACTACCGGTCGTCTTGAAACGAGATTCCGCCCGATCTGGAGGTCGGCTTGGCGGCATGCTCCAGGGCAGTGTTCGAGTACGCGGAAGCAAAAGCCCATCCCAGGGCCCTGTATACTGTGGAGCGGGGGACCTTTACCTTGGATTGGGTCTCCAGCGGAGGGGTGATACGCATGAGTTCGATGGTCTTTACCCCGAGATGCCACGGCAAGACGCACGCGGCCCGCAGCCGAGGAGAGCGCAGCCCACGAATATACTGGAACCCGATCTCCATGTGTTCGCTGGCACGGTTCAACCAGGCGGTGGTCAATGGCCGAGCTGGAATTGGATTCGCCAGGAGGGACTCCGGGCTGAGGCCCAGTTGAGCCAATTCGTCGCCAGGGAGATAACAACGGCCTGCCCGCAGATCCGCGGGCATGTCCCGCAAGATATTTACCAACTGCAAGCCTTTGCCGAATCCGATGCCTAGTTTGCAAAGGGCCTCATCTTGGAGCGTAGCGTATTTAGGAACGTGGCGGAGGCAAACCCGGGTCCAGAACTCCCCCACACAGCCAGCTACCAGATAGGTGTAGGTGTCCAAGACCGTTGCCGATTCCAAGGCAGTGACGGCCTGGGAATCCCGGAAGCGTTCCAAATCGAGGCGTTGGCCCTCGATGATTTTCGGCAGAACCCGAAGAATCTCGTCCCGATCGAAGCCGTCCAGTGTCTGGAGCCATTGGAGGCAGGCAGGCAGTTGGGCGATGAGGTTTTGTTCCCCGGGATCTGCAGACCGAATCTCCTCTTGGATGGAAGCCAAACCATCAGTCGACCCGGAATGGACCATACACAGGAAGGCTTCCAGACAACGGAGTCGCACGGCGACCGGCAATCCGCTGCAATCGGCGATGGTGTCACTGGCGCGGGCCAGAAGATATGCGAGTCCCACGGGAGCGCGGACATTCTTGGGCAGAA
Organism: Spartobacteria bacterium; assembly: GCA_043788785.1. Taxonomy (GTDB): domain Bacteria; phylum Verrucomicrobiota; class Verrucomicrobiia; order Chthoniobacterales; family Chthoniobacteraceae; genus CAIURC01. The sequence goes on from JAYVTN010000447.1 coordinate 2,813, forward strand.
TTCGGATCGAGAGATAAAACGAGCGTGAGACGGAAGCCAGGAGTGGGCCCCCGAGATCAGTGGTATTCATTCGGGAGCGACTGCATGGAGGACTACGGGCTGGAGTTGGCCGAGCCCTAGGTTGTGAGCGGTCTGTAGCCAGTTGCTTCTTTGGCCGATGGGGGTGAGCTTGGCTTGGGCCCTCCATTGTTCGAGGAGGCGAAGGGCCAGGCCATCCAGAGCCACGGGATCCCGACTCGCGTACAAGCTCGAATGGGCGAACCCATAGTTGGCGTTTCCCTCGGGGCCTCCAGCATATTGGGCCATCAGCCCGTCCATGATATTGAGGACCACTTTGCCCGAAATGCGTTCATCGGCA
>JAYVTN010000448.1:0-2412 GCA_043788785.1 Spartobacteria bacterium
GGCCTTTAAGTCCCTTTGGTCCCTTTGGTCCGGCAGAAAAGGGACCCAAGGGACGAAAGGGACCTAAGGGACCTAAGGAACTAGAAAAGGACCTAAATCAATGAGAGCGCTTCCTTAAGGGTTGCTCTGGGCAGAAGTTGGCGTTTGTTGGTTAACTACCTGTGAAAACTTTCAATCTCCTGATGGTTCCGGTGCTGGTACTCTTTGCGGCACCATGGGTGCAAGCCGCCGAGAGCAAATCCGAGAGCAAATACGAGGTGCTCTCCAAAACGCTCGCGCCGTATGTCAGCGTTTTTGCGAAACAATCCCAAAGCGGGAATCGTGCGATAACTTTGCGGCTGCGTTTGGAGCAGATGACGGGGCTGCCCGCGGAGTTGGTGGGCACGGAAGCAACCGTGCAGGTGCAGTATCCCGACCGTTTACGGCTACACGGGCCGGTTTTCGGCGAGACGCTGACGATTTGCCGTAATGGGCAGGATATCTGGGTGGCTCCCGGGTCGCGTTTAACGGCACTCCTGGAATCGGCCGTGGCGAAGAAGAAGCTGCCGCCTCTAGACCCCAAATACCGCCTTGGACCCATCCGTATTCCCGTTTCGGACAAACAGCTAGTGTTTTTCCCGGCTTTGTTCCAGATCGAGGATTTGGGGATGATCGCCTCCGGCAACGCCAAAAACCGTGTGCTCGACGTGAAGATCATGCCGGAATTGGCCAAAGCCCTCTCGTTGGAAGGGTGGATTGCGCGGATGTACATCGGCGAGGACCACCGGTTAACGCGCTTAGCACTGGTCAAGCAGGGTTTTGAGGCGGTTTTGGTCCTGGAAGAGGCCAAACTGGAGCCAAGCTTGCCCGATGCCACGTGGCAACCGACTGCCGAGCAAGCGGGCGACCTCATGAAAATCCCAGCCTCCCGCTATCAGCAGGTCCTAAAGCTTCTCGGAGGTGGATCTCCTGCCGCCCACGACTAGCCCTCCTTAGGGTCGGGCCGTCGCTTCTTTTTGGGCCAGTCCGCGTTTTTGAGGAAATTCGTCATTTGCCCCGGTCCGGAGGCTCTGGTAGAACCTCCCCACTTTTGACCCGGTGACCTTGAGTTGCCGTGGCGTATTCCAATTTTTTGCCATGCCTAAAGACACCTCGCTCCACAAAATCCTGCTTATCGGTTCGGGTCCTATTGTAATCGGCCAAGGATGCGAGTTCGACTACTCTGGGGTTCAAGCGTGCAAAGCCCTCCGGGAAGAGGGTTACAGCGTGATTTTGGTCAACTCGAACCCGGCCACGATTATGACGGACCCGGAGTTTGCCGACCGTACGTACATCGAGCCGATCACGCCGGAACTGGTCGAAAAGATCATTGAGCGGGAGAAGCCGGATGCGTTGCTGCCGACTTTGGGCGGGCAGACAGCGCTCAACTGCGCGATGAAACTTTTCGAGACAGGGGTCCTGGAAAAGCACGGGGTGAAGATGATTGGCGCCAATGCCGCGGCCATTCACAAGGGCGAAGATCGGCAGGCATTTAAGGATGCGATGATCAAGATTGGATTGGATATGCCCCAGTCCGGGACGGCCCACACGATCGAAGAAGCCCGCAAGGTGGCCGTCGAAATCGGCAGCATGCCCTTGATCATCCGGCCCGCGTTCACGCTGGGCGGGTCTGGTGGCGGAATTGCCTATAACCGCGAGGAGTTTGAAACCATTGTGGCGCGCGGGTTGGATTTGTCCCCGGTGACCGAGGTACTGGTCGAGGAATCCCTCCTGGGCTGGAAAGAATTTGAAATGGAGGTCATGCGGGACTGCAACGACAACTGTGTCATCGTGTGCAGCATCGAGAACCTGGATCCGATGGGAGTCCATACCGGGGATTCGATAACGGTGGCTCCTGCCCAAACGCTTTCGGACAAGGAATACCAGCTCATGCGGGATGCCTCCTTTGCCGTGATCCGCGAAATCGGGGTCGAGACTGGCGGTTCCAATATCCAGTTTGCTGTTAACCCGGATAACGGGCGGATGATCGTTATCGAGATGAATCCGCGGGTATCGCGCAGTTCGGCGCTGGCGTCCAAGGCGACGGGCTTCCCGATCGCCAAGATCGCGGCGAAGTTGGCCGTGGGATACACTCTGGACGAGGTCCGTAACGATATTACCCGGGAAACTCCTGCTAGCTTCGAGCCCACCATCGATTACGTGGTTACCAAGGTGCCCCGGTTCACGTTTGAGAAGTTCCCCCAAGCCGACGCCACGCTGACCACCCAAATGAAGAGCGTGGGCGAAGCCATGGCAATCGGACGCACTTTCAAGGAAAGCATGCAAAAAGCCCTGCGCTCCTTGGAGGTCAAACGCTTCGGGTTGGTAGGCGACGGCGCCGAAAAGCAGGTCGATGACGAGCAGCTCCGCACGATGCTCTCAGTGCCCAACGCC
>JAYVTN010000449.1:0-3775 GCA_043788785.1 Spartobacteria bacterium
CTGAACGGAAGGCTCACGCCATGACGCACGTCATCAAGCGCCCCGGAGCAGGGGCGAGGGGCTACTTCGTGGACACAGTGGGACGCGACACAGAAAAGACTAGAGGCCCTGCTCCTCGGTTGGGAGGAATGCACGAAACCGATTTTTGTCGATCGCCTTCATGTACGCCTCGTGGGGTGTGACAGTGCCCTGCTGCATGACCCGCCAGATGGCGTCGTCCATGAATTGCATGCCTTGGCCTTTTCCGCCGACAATGACGTCTTGAAGCTTCTGGGTGGCCCCCTCGCGGATGATGGCGCTTGCGGCGCTGTTAACGACCAAGATCTCGTTAATGGCAATCCGTCCGCTCGTGTCCGCTTTCTTAAGGAGCAACTGGGCGACAACCCCGCGTAGCGAGTTGGCTAACATCGTGCGTACCTGTGCCTGTTGGTCGGACGGGAATACGTCGATCATACGATCCACGGTTTTCCGGGCATTGTTGGTGTGGAGGGTTCCAAAAACCAGGAGGCCCGTTTCGGCAGCCGTCAGAGCCAATTGGATGGTCTCCAAATCACGCATTTCGCCTACCAGGACGATATCCGCGTCTTCACGCAAAGCGGCTTTGAGGCCGATGGGGAAAGAGGTCGCATGCTCCGGGACTTCGCGCTGGGTTATGATTGAGCGTTTGTTCACATGAACGAACTCGATGGGCTCCTCCACCGTGATGATGTGCCGATTGAAGTTACTGTTAATGTAATCAATGAGGGCGGCCAGGGTCGTCGATTTCCCCGAACCCGTGGGGCCGGTTACCAGGACCAATCCGCCCCGCAAATGGCCAAACTCTTTGACCACCGGGGGGATGCCCAGTTGGTCCAAGGACATGATCTTGGTTGGGATGAGGCGGAAAACCGCTCCGTATCCGTGGGTTTGCTTAAGGAAATTGCACCGGAACCGCGAATCCGAATCCATTTCGTAAGCAAAATCGAGATCGCCTCCCTCTTCGAAGCGTTTCCAACGCTCCGGGCCTGCGATTTCGCTCATCATGAAAGCCATCTCGTCATGGTCGAGGGGTTCATCCCGGATAGGGATGATTTCCCCGTGCCGCCGGATTTTGGGCGGCGCGCCTTGTCCTAGGTGAAGGTCGGAAGCACCGGCTTGGACAAGAACCTCAAAAAACTGATCGATGTAAGGCACGGCTTAGAAATGGGGAGTTGATGGATGCTGGGGCACCGGCGCCTTTTTGGGTTAGCGGGGTGGTGGGCTAGGGGGTGAGACCGCGGAAAAGACTTTTCTGCTCCGCCCGGGCGTAAGCTTCTTCTTGGGAGATGATGCCTGACCGGAACAAATCCATGAGCGAATCATCCATGAGTCGCATCCCGGCTTTGCGGCCGGTTTGAATAATGCCGGGTAGCATGAAAGTCTTGGCCTCGCGGATCACATTGCCCACAGCAGGTGTGTTGGTGAGGATTTCCAGGGCCAGGGCGCGGCCTTTTCCATCCACGCGGGGCACCAGTTGCTGGGAAATGATCCCGCGCAAGCTCTCGCTGACCATGATACGGATCTGCTCGCGTTGATCGGTGGGGAACACGTCGAGAACCCGGTCCAGAGTCCGCGAGGAATTGCCCGTGTGGAGAGTGCCCAACACCAAATGGCCTGTTTCGGAAGCGGTAATGGCCAACTGGATGGTTTCCAAGTCGCGCATTTCACCGACCATGATCACATCGGGATCTTCACGGAGCGCCCCGCGCAGAGCAGCGCCGAAAGAGCGGGTATGGGTGTGAACCTCCCGCTGGGTCACATGGCAACCCTTTGAATTGATCACGTACTCGATGGGATCCTCGAGCGTGATGATATGATCGTGCCGATTATTGTTAATCTCTTCAACCAAAGCCGCCAGCGTGGTCGATTTCCCGGACCCGACTGAACCGGTAACCAGAACCAATCCATTCTGGTACTGGGTGAGCAACTTGAGAGATTCAGGGAGGCCCAAATCGTCCATCGTGCGCACCTGCGTGCTGATGATACGGAAGACCATATCAAGACCCAGCCTGTGCCGGACTACGCTGGCCCGGAAACGCCCAAAAGACGTCGCGTAGGCGAAATCCACGTCGCCCCGATCATGGAGAATGTGCTTCTGGGCGTCGGAAAGGAAGGAGGATGCCAGTTGGTCGGTATCCGCTGCCAGCAGAACTGGCGCTTGGACCCAAATGGGTTCCAGATTCCCGAACCGGCGCCAGATCGGTTGGGCATTGACTCCGAGATGGATATCCGAGGCATCAGACTCTTGTCCGATGCGTAGATACTCGTCGACGTGGTCCAGGGTTGGGATCTCGTGGATCGGGGGGGAATCAGTATCGTCCATTCTTAGACGAAGAGAGCTATCTATGGAGCAGGGAAAAGCAAGAAGGAGTTCTTAGGTGGCGTATGTCGGGAGTAAGGCCCAGGAATTCTCCGGCCGCCGTTTAGGAGCGGTAAGAATGGGAGCGTTGGGTAACATTGCCCATTTGGGAGACACGTTTGAGGGCCCAGCCAGTGAGCGCTGGACGCACGACATCGAAGAGCATCTTAAAAACACCCAGAGCGATCCCGGCATTGCGCACGTTGGCGGTCTGCTTCTCGCTGGTACGCCGCACGATCACCCGTTTGGGTCGCAATCTGGACAGAATGACACCTGCCAGAGTGGCTCCCCCAAACCATGCCAAACGATGTTTGCCAAAGGAGGCCCGTACGCGGTTGACGGGATTGGCATGGGTTCGCAACGCATGCGAATGGACTTGGAGTTGGCTCCTGGAGCGCTCCAACTCGCGGATCAGTACGTTTTTTCGGTCTTGGATGTCAGCCATTCCTGGTCCTTTCTGAATTCTACGAATGTGGCTTGGAAAACGGGCTGCGCGAAGCGGTTCTTGGCAAAGAGAACAAAAGCGGCAGCGCCCAAGAAGTGGAGCAAAGCCATCCCCAGACTCACCCAGATCCACGAATGCCCATCGCCCAAAGCCCATGCCAAGAGGAAGACGGCGGCCAGCACCAGGAAGAAGTATCCGAATATGGCCGCCAGCATCGCGCCAACCAGGAGCGCGAGCACCCCCAGATAGTGAGTGCCTGCTTCCTTGCCCTCGAGTCCAGCGAGTTGAAGCCGGACCTTGAAATAGCCTATAAAGGCCGAGACAAGGCCCATGCAATGGGGCAACAACCCGTCGTCCTCTGCCGCAGTGTGCGCAGAGCGGTTCATAAAATATCTGGCCGCCCTTAGCGACGGATGACCAAGCCCAGCACGAATCCAGCCGCCAACGCGGTCACCACCGATTTGGTGGGGTTCTCGCGCACGTAAGCTTCGCCATCTTCCTGCAGGGTACGTGCACGCTCACGCGCATCGGAGTACGCGGTCTCGGCACGGCCACGGAGTTCATGGGCCTTCTGTTCAGCTTGCTGACGGAGCTCTTGGGCCTTCGTTTCGGCGGCCGTCCGCAAATCCTCGGCGGCTTGTTTGACGTGAGTCTTGGAGCTCTCCAGGTTAGTGCGCAAGACGTCCCCCGCTTGGCGCAGATGCTCTTTGGAGCTCTGGAGGTTGTCTTTGACGCTGCCGGGCTGTTGCGGATTGGCTGAACTGGGATTGTTGGTTTCGTCGCTCATAGGTTGTTTTTAGGTTGTTTTACAGTGATTGGGTGCTGGCAGGTTCCTCTGTGCTTACGTTTGTGGGGGCGTCACTGCGCTTGTCAGATTCACTGCGCTCGGAAAATAATACGTGCCTTACTCAGGTCGTACGCGGATAGCTCGATGTCCACTGTGTCGCCGGGGA
>JAYVTN010000450.1:0-3283 GCA_043788785.1 Spartobacteria bacterium
GGGTGCGACCGGGTTTGATGTGCGCGTCAGGGAGTTTGGAGTGTAGGCCGGGCTGGTCTCACCCTTGTGGGGATCGCCTCCCCGTGTGCCCCTCCGAACCGCCAGCCACTGGTGCGCTCGCCAGCGGGGAACTGGGGTGTAGCTGCGCTCCACGCCCGGCTACTTTCTGGGAACCCGGCGGGTTCGCGCGGGAGAATTTCACCGCCTCTCTTTTTGCACGTGACTGTTCAATTTCTTGCGGGGGCACCAGGCGCACCAAGGCCGATCTCCGGGGCCGCAGATTCGGATTGGGTGCTCCCACCTCACCAGGGCCTGTATGGGCGCACCTACAGGGCACCCCCAGAGCCCGGGCAATGCCGCAAATTCCCAAACAGTTTCCGTGACGGTTTATCCTAAAAACGGGAATGGGCGCCCGCTTGGTTAGCGCACCGGATCAGATGCGGAAACTCATTCCGGCGGGGCTGTGGGAGCGGAGCGGCCACGGTCGGGAGGGGATGAGCGGTTGCGCCCTAGCGTCTGGAGCGTAGAGTGACGGACCATGAGTAAACCCCGCACACTGGTCGCGATGTTCGAAAAGCTGGAGGGGTTCCTCCAGAAACTCCCGGGGAGCCTGGCACAGCCCATCCTGCGGGAAATCACGCCAATCAAGACCCTCTTCTTACTGCAGCGGCCCCCCCGGATCGTTTTGGTGGGAAGCCGGACCGCCACCAAAGCCCAGTTTTGCAATGCGCTCTTTGGGAGCGAGGTGCTGGACGCCGAAGACGAATCGGTTCACGACGGGACGTGGCGGGAAATTGCCGTCGGTGAGAGTACCCGATCCCATCACGACGGGCAGCATTCGGGGGCGTTGCGAGTTCTGGATGCGCGTCGGCCCGTGTCCCTGGCGGCGGCTGAAACAGCTTTGGGCCGGGAAACGCCAGACCTCTTTGTATTTCTAAGGGGCTCGTCAGAGATCGACCAGGAACTCGCGGCGGACCTGCAGCATGCGGTTCAATTGCTTGAATATAGTGCCCGGGAGGGCGAATCGGTTCCGCGTATTTTGGGTCTCCAATATGGAGCCGACGAAGCGGCACGGGAGCAATTGCATGCGACCTTGCACACCGAGCTCCGGATTGAAGCGGGGCTGATCGGGTCCCTCGCCCTCGCGGACGATCCCGCCCACATCGATGCAATGGTGGAACTTTTGGGCGTGGAATTGCCCCCAGAAACCCAGCTGGAGATTGCCCGGATCTCGGGAAATCGCAGGCTCCAGACCCAGATTGCGGAGGTGCTTCTACGTTCCGTAAGCACCATTTGCGGTGCGATTGGTGCCCAGCCCATTCCCTTGGCGGATTTTCCAATTTTGACCTCACTCCAGACAGGAATGGTCGCCGGGATCATGCACATCTCCGGGCGCGGGATGAGCGTGCGGCTTGCCGGAGAGTTTCTCGGTGCCCTAGGGACCAGTATTGGAGCCGGATTCCTGATGAGGGAAGGGGCGCGGGCGGTTGTCAAGTTGGTGCCTGTGTGGGGTAACGTGATATCGGGCGGCGTGGCAGCGGCTGGCACATACGGCATTGGACGGGCAGCGGTGGCGTACTTCATTCAAGGCGTCTCGCTGGAGGACGCGCGGAGGGTTTTCAAAAGGCCCAAGAAGCTTCTGAAAAGCAGTTAGGTTAGGCCTATGCGCAGGGAGGTGCTTAGGGCGCCCATTCAGGGCTTGGCCGCCTGTGGGTTGCAATCCCAGGGCGTTGCCCTGGGCTGGAATAGGCCAGGCCGTTGGCCTTCCAGAATCGATCGGGCGGTTGATTTTCCAGAATCGATCGGGCGGTTGATCTTCCAGAATCGATCGGGCGTTACCGGCAGCCGTCGAGATTTAGCCGTTGCGCTCTCTCCGGTGCTTGGCCTTCCAGAATGGCTCAGGCGCTTGGCGCTCCGGAACGGCGGCAGTCAATCAGTTGGCGCGGTAATGCACGCTCAGCGTACGGAAGACGTCCGTGTTGGTCTTTGCCGAGAAGAAGACCAAGTCGATGGTGGAGTTGCTCTGGCTCCACTTGTACCCGACGATGGTCTGCATGACCTCCAAACTGGGGATCGTCTTGCGGGCAATGAGTTCCCCGGGACCGTAGCGTTGTTCGAGCGTCCGCCTCCAGCGCCCCATGAACTCGTCGTATTGCTGTTCGTTCCAGCGGTCGTCCCGGTATTGGAGTTCCACGCCGGAGAGCCCTTCTGCCTTAAAGTAGAAGATGGTGTGTTTGAGCCCTTCTTGAAGGATCCCGTCGACTTCCCACGCTTCACTGCCGTCTTCCATGGGATGTTTGGAGACGATCTTGGCTTTGGCCCCGTTGAGCATCCGTTCCAGACGCGGAGGCGCTTCGCCCCATGCCAGCTTGAAGGGCGGGTCGATGGGCTCGAGTGCCAGGCTACGGGCAGCCATGAGCACGCAAGCCATGGAAAGGATCGGAAGCGGATACCTTCTCACAATGCGTGTATCGGGTTGCCAAGCCCGGAGCCCGGGCAGGCGGAGTTAATTCTTCTTGGCAGTGCTTTGGACGTAAAGTTCGCGCAATTGCTTGAAGTCCACCTCACTGGGCGAGGAGCTCATGAGATCGACTCCACGGTTATTCTTGGGAAACGCAATCACGTCGCGGATGCTTTCGGCTCCGCACAATAGCATGATCAAACGATCCAAGCCTAGAGCCAAACCGCCGTGGGGCGGAGCCCCGTAGCTGAAGGCTTTGAGGAGATGGCCGAACATGAGTTGTTGCTGGTCACCGGTGACTCCGAGCACATCGAACCTCTTGGATTGGAGTGCGGGTTCGTGGATACGGATGGAGCCGCCCCCGATTTCTACGCCGTTGAGAACGATATCGTAGGCTTGCGAGCGCACCTTCTCGTACTCGGCCTTCGCCAAGAGCTCCAAGTCCTCGTTGAGGGGGCGTGTGAAGGGATGGTGGACTGCATTCCATTTGTTCTCTTCCGCGTTGAAGGCCAGGAGCGGGAAATCGATGACCCAAAGGAAATTGAGTTTGTTTTCGAACTCCTCGTGGAGATGGGGAAGCACGTCCCCGGGCAGGACCCGTCCGACTTGTTTTTGTGCCCGCTGGATCTCCATCACGCGCAAACGGATGCGTCCAAGGACCTCGCACACGATTTCCCAGCGATCCGCCCCGAAGAGGATCAGATCGCCCTCCTTGATGGCCATGCGCTCGGTTAATGCGGATTTCTCGGCCTCGGTGAAGAACTTAACGATGGGCGACTTCCATTCGCCATTTTCCACCTTGATGAAGGCCAGCCCTTTGGC
>JAYVTN010000451.1:0-6305 GCA_043788785.1 Spartobacteria bacterium
CGGTGTGATGGATCGCAATCCATGGAGCCTAAGGAAAGGTTTCGGCGAAGGTTTCCCCTATAGTCACTGGGACTGCCCCGACGCCAGTGAATCCCCCAAAGCGCCACCAAATGCCTCATTTCAACCTCCAGCCTTGCTTGGATCGACGCGAATTTCTTCATCGCCTCGGGATGGGCATGGGAAGCATTGGGCTCTCCGGACTTCTTGCGCAAGCCGGGCTCGTTGATAGCGCATCGGCTGCCGATTTTTCCATGAATCCGATGGCTTCGAAAAAGCCGCCCTACCCGGCCCGAGCCAAGCGGGTCATCCACATCTTCGCCAATGGCGGACCGTCTCAGGTCGACACCTTCGATCCCAAGCCCGAGCTCACGAAATGGCACGGCAAACCGTTATCCAATCCTCTAAAGACCGAGCGCAAGACCGGGGCAGCTTTCGGCTCGCCATTCAAGTTCAAGAAATACGGGAAAAGCGGAATCGAGGTCAGCGAGCTCTTCCCCCATGTGGCGGAATCGGTTGACGAGCTCTGTGTGATCCGTTCGATGCAGGCAGATGTGCCCAACCACGAGCCGTCGTTTTTGCTCATGAACTGCGGGGAAGCGCGGCTCCCACGCCCGAGTATGGGCTCATGGTTGACCTACGGGTTGGGGACCGAAAACCAGAACCTGCCTGGTTTCATCACGATGTGTCCGGGCGGACTGCCAACCTCGGAATCGGCCAATTGGCAGAGCGCGTTTTTGCCCGGCATCTACCAGGGCACGTACATCAATACGGCGAGCACGGAGATAGAAAAGCTTATCGAGCACATTCGCAACCCGTCCAGTTCATTGGAGGAGCAGCGCGAACAAATCGACTTGCTGCAAGCCCAGAACCGTCGGCATTCGGCCCGCCGGATGGGCGATCCGCAACTGGAAGCGCGTATCCAATCCTTCGAGCTAGCTTATCGGATGCAGTTGGAAGCCACAGACGCTTTTGACATTAGCAAGGAGCCGCAGTCCATTCGCGCGCTCTATGGCGATGGGGTGCAGGGACGCCAACTGCTCATTGCGCGACGGCTTTTGGAAAAAGGGGTGCGCTTCGTCCAAGTCTGGCATGGAGCGGGACAACCGTGGGACAGCCACGACGATTTGGAAGTCAACCACCGCAAACTGGCACTCTCGAGCGACCAAGCCATAGGCGCGCTCCTCAAAGATCTCAAGCAGCGGGGCATGCTGGAGGACACTTTGGTAATATGGGGCGGTGAATTCGGGCGCACGCCCGTGGTCGAATTGCCGGCTCCCGGCAGCAACGCCGGCAAGATCAACGGCCGCGACCACAATCATCACGGCTTCAGCATGTGGATGGCTGGCGGCGGCGTCAAAGGCGGGTACGTCCACGGGGCCACCGATGAATTCGGATTCAAGGCCGTCCAAGATCCCGTCCATGTCCATGATCTCCATGCCACGATCCTGCGTCTGCTCGGGTTCGACCACGAAAAGCTCACGTTTAAATACGCCGGACGCGATTTCCGGCTCACCGACGTGCACGGGAATGTGGTCAAAGCGCTCCTTTCTTGAAGATTTGCGCGTTATCTTTGCTGCTGGCCTGCCACGGTGCCGCTGGGTTGAGGGCTGAAGACCCGGGGAGCGAGCTTTTCGAACAGAAGATCCGGCCCGTGCTCGTGGAGCACTGTTACGACTGCCACGGCGAGAAGAAACAAAAGGGCGGGCTGCGTCTGGATTCCAAAGCGGGCTGGAGCAAGGGTGGCGATACGGGAGCGGCAATCACTCCAGGCAATCCGGAAAAGAGTCTCCTCATCGCAGCGATCCGATTTCACGACAAAGACTTACAAATGCCGCCGGAGAAAGCGGGTGGCAAGTTAACGCCCGAACGGATCGCCGACTTCGAAGCCTGGGTGAAAATGGGCGCCCCGGATCCGCGACTCGGCGCAACCCCAGCCGTCGACGCAGCCACAGTCATGGCGCGAGCGCACGAACATTGGTCGTTCAAACCCGTGATCAAGCCTGCGGTGCCCGCAGTCAAGGACGCCGCTTGGGTAAAAACGCCGGTGGACGCCTTCATTCTGGCCGAACTCCAAGCCCGGGGAATGAAACCCGCGGCTCCCGCCGACAAGCGCACTTTGCTGCGGCGCTTGTACTTTGATCTCACCGGTCTACCGCCCAGCGCGCAGGATGCCGACGCCTTCCTCCAGGATGCGGACCCGCAGGCCTACGCACGAGCCGTTGACCGCCTCCTGGATTCGCCCCAGTACGGTGAACGGTGGGGGCGGTTCTGGCTTGATATTGCCCGTTACGCGGACACCCGCGGGTACACGGTTGATGGCGAGGAACGCCGCTTCGCTTTTTCCCACACCTACCGCGATTACGTCATCCGCGCGTTCATGGAGGACAAACCCTACGACGTGTTCGTGCGTGAGCAGATTGCAGCGGATCGCATCGCCACGGGTGAGGACTCCAGCTCGCTGGCCGCCCTCGGGTTCTTGACCCTAGGCCGCCGCGGCACCGAACACGATACCATCGATGACCGTATCGACGTCGTCACCCGCGGTCTGATGGCCCTTACTGTGACTTGCGCGCGTTGCCACGATCACAAGTTCGATCCCGTGCCCACGGCCGACTATTATTCGCTCTACGGCGTCTTTGCTTCCAGTGAAGAGCCCGCCGAACGGCCCCTTCTGGGGAAACTGAAGACCGGCCCGGAGTACGAGGATTTCCTGGAAAAACGCGCTGCAATCGAAATCCAAGTTGCTTCCAAGCGAGCCGAACTCATCGCCAATTTCCTCTCAAGGGAGCGCCAAAAAACAGGCGATTATCTACTGGCAGCCTTCGACGTCAAACGGGCGGGTGCGGTCAAACTGGGAGTTTTTGCCGGCGAGCGCAAATTAGCCGAACCGATCCTTGAACGCTGGATGGCTTTCCTGGCCGAGCGCAGCAAGGAGCACGATGAGATCTTCGCCCCATGGCTAGCGTTTGCAGCGTTGACCGATGCGGAGTTCGCCGGAAAGGCAAAAGAATTGGCGGCAAAGTTCGCCGCCAACGCCGATGCGTCAAAGCCCATCAATGTGCTTGTCGCCAAAGAATTCGCGGGCGCTGCGCCCGGGTCGCTGAGAGCCGTGGCGGCAGTCTACAACAAGGTCTGCGGTTTGGTGGAAGGACCCGCCAAAGGAGAGCCGCCAGCGAATGCCAGGCCGATCGGAGGATCCCCCGAGGAACGTATTCGCAAGATGCTTAGTGCCCCGGATGCGCCGCCGAGCCTCGCGGTCCAAGCCACTGTGAAGCTCCTTGACCGCGAGCTCGATAAGCAGACGGTGCCGCTGCGCAAACAGATCAGCGCACTGGACTGGACCCATCCTGGGGCGCCCCAGCGGGCCATGGCCTTGGTCGACCGCGCCAAACCGGTGACCCCCCGTATCTTTCTGCGCGGGAATGCAAGTACTCCCGGCGCGCCGATTCCGCGCCAGTTTTTGGAAGTGCTGTCCGGACCGGACCGCAAGCCGTTTGCCAATGGTAGCGGCCGACTGGACTTAGCCAATGCGATAGCCAGCCGGGACAATCCGCTCACAGGCCGGGTATTTGTTAATCGGGTTTGGGGTTGGCATCTGGGCCGCACGCTGGTGGGTACACCCGGCGATTTCGGAGTCCGCACCGAGGTTCCCACTCAGATTGCGCTGCTGAATTGGTTATCGGCCGAGTTCATGGAGAAAGGCTGGTCGGTGAAGAAACTGCACCGGCTGATTCTACTCTCGAGCACCTACCAGCAGGCTAGCGATGCCGATCCGCGGTATGGATCGTTGGATCCCGAAAACCAGCTGGTCCACAAGTTCAACCGGCACCGGCTCGACTTCGAGGCGATGCGCGACACTCTGTTGGCCTCGTCGGGCCGCCTTGATCTGAGCGTTGGCGGATTGCCTGTGGACCTTAGCACCCAACCCTTCACCAGGCGGCGCACGGTCTACGGTTTCATCGACCGACTCAATCTGCCCAATCTCTTCCGTACGTTCGATTTCGCCAATCCGGATATCAGCAGCCCGCAGCGCTTTGCTACGACGGTGCCCCAACAAGCTCTCTTCATGATGAACAGCCCGTTTGTCCTCGAGCAAGCCCGCGAACTGGTTAGGCGGCCCGAAGTGGAACGATGCGCCAATGACACCGAACGTCTCCAAGCTCTTTACCGAGTACTTTTCCAGCGACAACCCGAGGCGGATGAACTCCAGGAAGCGTTCACGTTTCTCAAACGCCAGCAGACGCGGGCCGCCCAACCGGAGCGTCAGGCGGGCTGGCAATATGGCTATGGTTGGTTCGATCCACAGGGCAACCGCACCAAGGATTTCAAAGCGTTCGCTTACACGGACAATGCCCGGAGGAGCCCTGCGGCAGTATATCCGGATCCACAGTTCGGGTATCTGGCGCTCAATACGGGCGGAGGGCATCCGGGTCCTAGGGCTGTGTTAAGTTCGATCCTGCGATGGGTCTCGCCCGCCAACGGACATGTCCGGGTGACAGGCGTCCTCGGGCACGGGAGCAAGGATGGCGACGGCGTCCGGGGTCGTGTCGTGTCCGCTAGCGGCGGGAAACTCGGAGAATGGAGCGTGTTGAACACAAAAGCCGTCACGGAGATCGCCGACGTGGAAGTCAAAGTGGGGGAATCCCTCGATTTCGTAGTCGATTGCCTGACTTCCTCGGATTTCGATGGATACAGCTGGCAGCCGACGATCATGTTTCTGGGCAACAACGAGGCCAATCTCGGGAAGCGCAGATGGGAGGCCGAAAAAGACTTCCTGCTGACGGGCCCATCGGCCCCAAATACCGCCTGGGACCAACTGGCCCAAACCCTGCTTATTGGGAATGAGATGATGTTTGTCGACTAGGGTGCCGGTTTGCAGTGCGCTGGTATTGGACTGATGGCTGAGAATGGTCGGCGAAGCGGCCTGAGTCGAAGTCGTGTATGGGGTCGGTCGTTTGTGGGGCCGGACCCCGCCGGTGGGTGTGGGGTCAGCCTCCGCGACTGTCGAAGGCGCTGGGCCTCGCCCGCCCCGCAGCGCGGGGGGGCCGAGCGCGGGGTCTGACCCCAGGCGGCTCCGGCGCGAACTACCCCAGCCGAGGTCCGCTTTGCTTCTGGAAGCGCCGCCAGATACAGAGGCAGTGATTCCCGGCATGCACAGATGCTGGTCGGGCGCGAAAAGTCTACGGGAAACATGGGACCCTGGGGGGGACTGTCGACCCTGGGGGGGACTGTCTGGGAGTGACTGGCTTAGGGGGTGTTCCCGCGCCGCTTTACTTCCTCCCACAGCTCATCGAGCTGCTCCAACGAAAGCTTCTGCAGATCCAGGGCGCGCTCGGCGCCTAACTTCTCGACCTGTTGAAAACGCTCGATGAACTTGTCGGTAGCCCGATTAAGGGCCACCTCGCCATCGATTTTGAGTTTGCGCGCAAGATTGACCACCGAAAACAGCAGATCCCCGATTTCATCTTCGAGACGCGCCGGACCATTGCCCAACTCTGCTTCCACTTCCGAGACTTCTTCCCGGATCTTTTCCAAAACCGGGCCCAAAGCGGGCCAGTCAAACCCCACACGGGCCGCCTTCTTTTGCACTTTCTCAGCGCGCATGAGCGCAGGCAGCCCTCCAGAGACTCCATCCAGCGCGGATTGGATAGCAGCCCCCTTTTCCGCTCTTTTTATTTCTTCCCAGCGAACGAGTACCTCGCTGGAGTCCGCGCATTTGTCTTCACCGAAGACATGGGGATGTCGGCGGATGAGTTTTTGGGAAATCGCCCTTGCCACCGCATCTAGGTCGAAGCGGCCCTCTTCATGAGCGATTTGGGCATGGAAAACGACCTGGAGCAACAAATCCCCGAGCTCTTCGCGCAGGTTTGTATCGTCGCGCTGGTTGATGGCTTCAACTACCTCGTAAGCTTCCTCCAACAACCCGGCGCGCAAGCTCAAGTGGGTTTGTTCCTGGTCCCAAGGACACCCGTTGGGGGCACGTAGCAGGGCCACAATCGCGCGGAGCTCTTGGATTGCGGCGGCATCGGCGGTGGCAGTGGCAGGCTCGGACATAGCCCTCCTTTCTCCAGAACTATACCGGTTTGCAACTATGGAGTGCCAAACCCCCAAGTTCTGGTTCGCATGCTTACACGTTTTTACCCGCCCCCAGTTCATCGCCTTGCTGGAGTTCGGCGGAGGGTTGAAGGAAATCCTGCCACGGACCGCTCCTGATAGAGGTAGGGATGGAGCATTGATTTGCTCCACCCCCCCCTCCGAACCGGACGGGCGGATTTCCCGCATCCGGCTCTCCAGTTAGTGGTTTG